>NZ_JAMXYB010000014.1:0-60447 GCF_024129495.1 Acinetobacter sp. S4400-12
GTTCATGGATTAAGTCCCCACTTGTTTTTAGGTGGGAACTAAATTAAGGCTTATAGGATGAATTCAGAAGGTGTGTTCAGCGGACGCTTACTTACCACCAGCCTTTTCGACCTCTAAGCACTACATCAGCACAGCGTAAAGCTTCCTGCGTCAATCCCCATAACCGGTAATCTCCTGTTAATGAACCTGTAGGAAAGTTATGTGTATACGCAAAACTTAAATTACGCTCCGGATCACACCAAGCTCCGGACCCATTAAACCCCATATGCCCAAATCCTTGAGAAGCTTTACCTAAGCTTAATATCCGGTGATAGCCTAAACGCCAATGCATTGGCAAAGGCATAATCCGGTCACGGCAGGTATATTGCACTTGGCTCAGACGCTGAAAATTTTCAGTTGAAATATAGGTTTCCCCCTGCCAAAGGCCATGATTGGCAAGCATGGCATAGATTTTTGCCAGACTCCGTGCAGTAAATACTCCATTGGCTGAAGGAATAACCGCCTGTAAACCTTGATTACTAAAGAAATTAAAATTCTTCATACCTTTAGGAATCATTCCGTCCTGAAAATCTTGTGGACTTTGACCACTCCATATCAATGCCCGCTCCATCAAATTAGGCTTTCGAGCTGCGGTTTTTTTAACTTTGACTTGTGAAGATGACTGGGTCGGAAAAATTGGTCGTGCAACTCGTGTTAGTTCTTGCGCTGGCACACCAAAATAGGCACCATCGAGCTCCAAAGGCTGCACCAGATACTGCTGCATCAATGATTGCAGACTCTGGCCGGTGGCTTTTTCCAGTGCGCCACCCACCTGCCAGCCAAAGGTCAAAGGCTGATAAGCAGCATCCGCTGCCACCTTAAAACGCGGTTTTGCTGCTGCTATTCGTTCCAGCATTTGAGGCCAGTTGGCCATTTCGGCTGCATCATCAATGATATTACGAATATCAAACAGTCCACTTTGATGACTGAGCATATGTGCTAATGTAATTTTATCTTTAGCCTGCTGGGCAAACTCAGGCCAATAGTCAGCAACTGGTCGATCGTAATCAATCAGGCCTTGACTTGCCAGAATATGCGCCAATGTCGCCAGCACTCCCTTACCAGTGGAATAGCACAGTGACATGGTATCTTCTTGCCAAGCTTCGTTTTCCGACTTTTTACCAGTGTAAATATCCAAGACTTTTTGTCCCTGAAAATAAATCACCAGCGCAGCCCCACCCTGTTCAGTACGGGCATGCTGCAAGCGGCTAAACTGCTCTGCCAGAGCTTTAAAACGTTCATCTACCACTCCCTGGTAGTTTTCTTTGTCAGCAAGCACATAGTCTTTTAAAGGCTGTAATATTCTGTCCATAGAATCTTGATCTCATAAAAATAAAAAGCCTAAATCGAGTTTAGGCTTTTTTTAAATTAAATTGCTTTTACGCTACCACTCACATGCGGTTTCTGATTTTTACTGTTTCGAATCAGGAAGTCGGTTTCATTGACGGCTTGTGCAGTCAGGAATTCCACTTTGGAAGGCAAATACACTGGCAACTTAAACCAGACATCTGCCTCATATGCATCAGGCAATGATAAATTAGCCAAAGCTTTGGCTTTACTCCACATTCCGTGGGCAATCGCCTGTTTAAAACCAAATGCTTTTGCAGTGAGCGCATGAATATGAATCAGGTTAAAGTCCCCTGAAGTCATAGCATAACGGCGGCCAGTATTTTCAGAAACCTCCCATTCGCCATTCAGCTGATACGCGGGTGTCTTATTTTCTGCTACTTTGGCGGCAGCTTTAACACTATTCTTTTGACGGCATAAATAAGTCGTCAACGCTTCAACTACAACCTGATCACCTGCTTTCACCGTAGTAATGAAATCAAATTGCATACCTTTGTCATGCGGCTGCAATTCACCAAATTTGCAGGATAGCATGAGAGATTCATTGACCCCGATTTTACGATACTGCTTGACCTGATTACGAATATGCACCAGACCCAGAATCGGAAATGGAAATGCTTCCGAAGTCATCATGTGCATTTGTAGGCTTTGAGAAAGTACAGTCAAATAAATCGCTGGGATATAACCATTATTTTTAAAGCCACAAACTTCATTATAGATTTTCAGATGTTTCTGATCCACCTTAAATGAATCCACCACATATTCAACTTGCGGCAGAACTTTTTCAGCTTTTGGCTTTTTGAAAACCAAACCTCGAATCACTTTTGGATAAGCTAAATAAGGTTTTGGAAGTTGACTAAAATGGCGCGTATTCATACTAAACCTTCAAAATATTTTTTTTCATTTATAAAGTGCTTTCTCCCTTTAGGGAGATTTAGAGAGGGTTGATGAGGAATATTTCCTTTCACTTTCCCTCTTCTAAATCCTCTCCTGATCTTTAAATTAAAGCGCAGGAGAGGACTTGAATACTTTAAGCCCCTAACAGGCTCTGGCCACATACACGAATCACATTGCCATTTAAACCAGAAGATGCGGTCGATGCAAACATAGCAATAGCTTCTGCCACATCCACTGGATGGCCACCCTGACTCATGGAGTTCATACGGCGTCCCGCTTCACGAATCGCAAATGGAATTGCAGCAGTCATTTGCGTTTCAATGAAACCCGGTGCCACGGCATTAATAGTTATACCATTTTTTAATGTCGGTGCTGTGAATTTTACCACCCCGATCACGCCGGCTTTAGACGCTGCATAGTTGGTTTGACCCAGGTTACCTGCAATACCTGAAATAGAAGATACACAGATAATGCGGCCATTTGCATTCAGGCCATCATTGGAAAGCAGATAGTCATTCACACGTTCAATTGCAGACAAGTTGATATTAATTACCAGATCCCAAAGTTCAGGCTTCATATTGGCTAGTGTCTTGTCACGCGTAATGCCTGCATTATGCACAATAATATCCAGACCGCCCTGTGCTGCGGCAGCTGCCTTGATTTTCTCGCCTGCATCAGCTGCGGTAATGTCAAGTGCTAATGTAGAACCACCAATTTCCCCTGCAACACGATCCAGATCAGCTTGCTGCTGCGGAACATCCAGACAAATGACATGTGCGCCATCACGTGCCAGTATGTGTGCAATGGCTTCACCGATACCACGACTTGCACCTGTCACCACAGCAGTTTTCCCTGCCAGCGGCTTCGCCCAGTCCACATCGACCTTTTCAGCTTTGGATACCCGAATCACCTGACCTGATACATAAGCTGAGCGCGGAGAAATCGTAAAACGTACAGCTGATTCAAGATTATCTTCAGCACCGGTATCCACATAGATCAGGTTTGCCGCAATCCCTTTTTTAAACTCTTTAGCGACTGATTTGACAAAACCTTCCAGTGCACGTTGAGCAATCGCCTGACTCACCGAGGTTGCAGTTTCAGGGCTAGTACCGATGACCAGCACTCGGCCAGAGCTTTGAATTTGACGGGCAATCGGATTAAAAAACTCATAAAGCGATTTTAATTGCTCGGAGTTTTCAATTCCTGAGGCATCAAAAATTACCACTTTAAATTTAGATTCTTTATCGCCTGAATTAAAAGCACTCAAATTCAAACCTGACTGTGCCGCTGCATGTTGAAGTTCAGAATTATTACCCGCATAACTGTTGGCATGAATATTGGCAAGAACTTGTGCAATTGAGCTGGTTAAAGGACTTTTAGGCGCCGCACCAAATAAAACCGCCCCTTTGACTACCGGGGTTGCAGATTCAAAACGCTCTAAAGAAGTTGGGGATGGCAGCCCCAAATTTTTAATGACAAATTTACCAATAGGAGATTTTGCGAAAGTTTGATACTGATCAGTCATGCTTATTATCTCTCATAAAAATTAGTTTTTTGATCGGTCTAAAGTTATCCTTTTAACATCAATATGATGCCAAACACATCTATTTCAATAGATCTACCAGGTTTTGCCCAATAATACTTGAGATACCCAATAGATGACTTGACCTGAGCGCAGTCTGTAATGTCATTGCAGTCAATACAGCCTATGCTCATCTATGCTAATGTAAGCAGCATAAAGATGATCAATTTGCCTGGTAAAGCCTTATGAGCAAAACAACTCAAGAAAATCCAGCAGTCGAGAGTCCTGTAGAAAAAGTTGTGTCAAAACCATCAACTCGTACTAAAGCGGCCAGCAAAAGTACGCACACAAATTCTGCTACAGAAAAAAATTCGACTAAAACCACGCGTACACGCCAGATGTCTACGCGTACTAAAAACTCGACTTCAACTAAAACCGCTTCCGTTTCAAAAACACAGCCTTCTGTTCAACAGGATAATAATATGAGCCAAAACACAGTTCGCCGCGTCGCTATTATTGGTGGTAACCGTATTCCATTTGCACGTTCTAATGGTGCTTATTTTACCGCGTCTAATACAGACATGTTTACTGCCGCACTGAATGGACTAGTTGAACGTTTTAATCTGCAAGGTCAACGTCTGGGTGAGGTCGTTGCAGGTGCAGTGCTAAAACATAGCCGTGATTTCAATATGACGCGTGAGTGTGTACTGAATACCGCACTTGCTCCTGAAACACCGGCGTATGACATACAGCAAGCTTGTGGTACCGGTTTACAGGCCGCTTTTCTGGTGGCAAACAAAATTGCTCTGGGTCAAATTGAAGTCGGTGTTGCCGGTGGTGTAGATACCACTTCTGATGCGCCAATTGCATTTGGTGATGGCTTACGCAAAGCCCTACTTGAGCTGAACATTGCCAAAACAGCTAAAGACCGCTTAAAGGCTCTAACAAAAATTAATGTCAAAGATCTGATGGACGCCCCTAAAAATGGTGAGCCACGTACCGGCCTATCTATGGGTGATCATCAGGCTATCACTACTCTGGAATGGGGCATTTCACGCGAAGCACAAGATGAACTGGCTGCCTCCTCACACCAGAAAATGGCAGCAGCTTATGAAGAAGGTTTCTTTGATGACCTGATCACGCCATTCCTAGGTCTGGAGCGTGACAATAACCTGCGTCCTGACTCATCTGTCGAAAAACTGGCAAAATTAAAGCCTGCTTTTGGTAAGGGTGATGCGCGTACCATGACTGCAGGTAACTCGACTCCACTGACTGATGGTGCATCTTGTGTACTTTTGGCCTCTGAAGAATGGGCGAAAGCCAATGGTCATGAAGTCCTGGCTTACTTAACTTTCCAAGAAACAGCAGCAGTTGATTTTGTGGAGAAAAAAGAAGGCTTACTGATGGCACCTGCCTACGCAGTTCCACGCATGCTGGAACGTGCAGGCTTGAAACTTCAAGATTTCGACTATTATGAAATTCATGAAGCATTTGCATCACAAGTTCTGTCTACCCTAAAAGCTTGGGAAGATCCTACCTTCTGTAAAGAGCGCTTAGGTCTGGATGCGCCATTAGGTGCAATTGACCGTGCAAAACTGAATGTAAAAGGCTCTTCACTTGCTGCAGGCCATCCATTTGCTGCAACTGGTGGCCGTATTATTGCCACTGCTGCAAAACTGCTGAACCAGAAAGATTCAGGTCGTGTCCTGGTGTCAATCTGTGCTGCGGGTGGTCAGGGTGTAACTGCGATTATTGAAAAATAATTCAGTACTGGCCTAATAAAAAACCGCTCAAAAGAGCGGTTTTTTTATTACAGATGATTCCACTTAAAAACGATAACCTACCCCTAGATAGGTAATAATGGGATCTATATCAATCTTTGTGGTTGCGTGAATCAATTGCTCATCGCTGGTTTGATTAATCACGCTAATCTTGGTTTTGTTATTCAGTTTCGCATAGGAAACGGAAGCTGCCGTAAACCAGTTAGGGCTAAAGTCATAAGTAAAACCGGCGGTTACGATCGGTGCAATAGCATCGTCCGCATCGACATCCACACGCATCTCTCCAGAAGATACTTTGCCATCGAGTGCTGCACCCGCTTTATCATCCTTAATATTTTGAATCATGTGGCCCGCCGCCACCAGATCTGACTTAACGCCTTTATCTAATTCAATATCATTAAAATAAGCATACATCAAACCTGCTCCCACATAGGGTCTGAACTTATTCACCCCTGATTTTCCAAATTGGTACTGTACCTGTAATGCCGGGGTCCAAGCTCTTGCAGTAGCAGCTTTACTATATTTATCTAAGTCCGTAATCGGAACCGCATAATCCAAAGGCAATCCTTCTGGAAATAACAAGCCGGCTAAGCCCCCGGGTTGTGCATTACCTGTTAATGGAGCCGTAATCATGCCTTTTCCTTTAATATCAACTTTAGGGGGAATCCCTCCAATTACCTGTAAAGAAACATGATCATTAAGATGATAATTGACCATTAAACCCAAAGTGTCGACATCATCTGCTTCCAGCCCTGTTCCTTCTGCCGACCAGCTCTCCAACCCGTTTAAGGTCGCCTTACCGGCAATTGACTCTTTAATATTGCCCTGGCCATCCGTCATCATTCCATTAATCAAGCTATTTTCAAGTAAAGTCCCAAGATACTCTTGTAGATTTGCCGTATTAGCGCCATCTTGAATTGTTGCATTCGGATCAATGGCTTTTAAAAAGCCTTCTTCTGTAATTGTGCCTACTTTAGCAACCGTTCCATTTGCCACTGCAGTATTAATATTAAAAGGGTTAGCTTTTCCTTGTGGCATCACATGTAGCCAACCTGCAGAGACCGAAAAACGTTTAAATTTTTGCTCAGCACTCGCTACTTGTGTCATCCCTAATAAAATTACAGGTGTGATTAATTTAATTAATTTCATCAACTAACTCCTTGTGTTGTTTGTTCTTTTCCATCCTTAAGAAAAAATTATTATCGCTTTCATATTAAAACTTATGTAATAAGTATTGTTTTTTATACTTGTTTTATGTTTTAAAATTTTACTTTTTGTTAAAAAAACCTTTTTAGACAGCAAAAAAGGCCTGTATTTATCATTACAGGCCTTTTTGAGCTTTCGCATTGAAGTTTAACGATATTCTGGCTGATAACCTAAACGGGCTTCTATCTGATCAAAGCACCATTGGAAAATAAAGGTATAGACCAAAATACACATCGTCATACTAAAATCCAGTAGAATCGCCTGCCAGAGTGACATATTCATGGCATACGCCACCATCGGAATAGTCACTAGCAGCAGACCACCTTCAAAACCAATCGCATGTAAGATCCGTACACCGACTGTTCTTTTTAATTTTCTTTTGGCTTCAAATTTTTCAAAAAAATGATTGAAAATCATATTCCAAATCACAGAAGTCACCGCCATGGCTACACCCAAAGTACCTGTGACTTCCAGCGGAACTTCAAAAATAAAACTTAATGCTATCGCAATGATCACCAACAGGATGATTTCATAACTGAGCGCATGAACAATCCTTCTTTTGGAAATCAACATGTTTTCAATACTCTTCCAATTTACAATAGCAGATATTCTATTTTCATAATATTGATTAATCGAGTTAGAATCTTTCAATATTATTGAAAGGTTGAAGTCAATGAATATCAATCAAGAACAATTGATCATTTTTAAAACCGTCATTGAAACAGGGTCGTTTTCTGCTGCTGCAAGAAAACTGGGTAAAGTACCCTCGGCAGTGAGCATGTCTATTGCCAATTTAGAGATTGATCTCAATTTAACACTTTTTCTACGCAAAGGTCGCGAGCCTTTGCCTACCGCCCAGGCACTTACACTCTATGAAAAAACCGAACAGCTACTGATTGAAATAAATCAATGGAAACAGCAGGCGCATGCATTAAGCACAGGCTTGGAATCAGCCTTAAATATTGTGGTAGTGTCCGAACTTCTCCATACCCGGTGGACCGATTATATTGCTTTACTTGAAGCCGAGTTTCCAAGCTTACAAATTAATGTATTCTCAGCCCCCCAAGAAGATGCCTTGAAAATGTTGATGAATCAAACTGCTCAACTCGCGCTGATGTTTGAACGTGAACAGCTCGAAAACCGTGAACAATTTGTGGAATTAAAACGAGAAACTTTAGTTCCGGTCGCCAACAAAGCCTTTGATTTAGCCCAATATCCACAGGTCAGTTTTGAACAAATCCTGCAAAGCCGCCAGATTGTTGTCGCCAGTCGGGATAAGAGCATCAAGCCGGAATTATTATATTCAAAACAATACTGGCGTACCGACAATCATCACTCGGCTTGCGCATTGATCATGCAAAATTTTGGCTGGGGTGTGCTGCCTTTAGAAATGCTCAATGAAAATCCGATCCTTAAAAAACATTTAAAAGTACTGGATCTGCTCGATTTCACGCCAAAATTTGAATATTTTGTAGATTTAGTCTGGAGCCGCGAAAATCAACTTGGCGCTGCTGCTCGTTTTTTGATTAATCACATCAGAAATCAGCGTAAAAAATCAGTTTCATGACGTGTTCCGCTGTATTTTCACTTGGGTTAAAACGACTTTGTGATATAACTAATTGTACAAGTAATAACTTCAAGAATTAGATATCAATGACTCACTCTGCGTTAAACCAATTAAAAAACTTAACTACTATTGTTGCTGACAGCAGTGATTTAACTGCTATTGAAAAATTTCGTCCATTAGATGCAACAACCAATCCTTCCCTTATTACTGCTGCAGCCAATCAGGCGGAGAATAAAAGCTTAATCGAAGCTGCTTTTCAGCAGGCACAGCAGGAAGGCTATTCAGAAGATGCATTGATTGAACGAAGTATTGACATTTTAACGGTCAAGTTTGGGGTAGAAATTTTAAAGCTCATTGAAGGGCGTGTCTCGACTGAAGTCGATGCTGCCCTGTCTTATGATACTGAAGCGACCATTGCAAAAGCCAAAGAATTGCTCGAACTGTATGCGCAATATGGTATTTCTTCGGATCGCCTGCTGATCAAGATTGCTTCGACCTGGGAAGGAATTCAGGCCGCCAAGGTACTGGAACGAGAAGGTATTCACACCAACCTGACCTTGCTATTCGGCCAGCATCAGGCCCATGCCTGTGCAGATGCCAAAGTCACTCTCATTTCTCCTTTCGTGGGGCGTATTCTGGACTGGTACAAAAAGGCTGAAGCGGTGGATGCCTATCCGATTGAAAAAGATCCGGGCGTATTATCGGTTAAAAATATTTATACATTTTATAAAGCCCATAGAATTCAAACTGAAATCATGGGAGCCAGTTTCCGCAGTATTGATCAGGTGTTAGGACTCAGTGGCTGCGATTTACTGACAGTTGCACCTAATTTGCTGGCTGAGCTGGAAAATGACTTCCGTGAAGTACAGCCACAGCTTTCAGCCGCCGCAATTCCTGTACAGGCCGATCTTCAGCCGATCAGCTATGCCGAATTCCAGGAGCAGCTAGAACAAGATCAAATGACCAGTGAATTGCTGCAAGGCGGAATTCAGGGCTTTATTAAAGCACGTGAACAACTGGCTGCCTTATTACGTGAAACCTTTCTAAGCCCGACTGAAATCTAAGGAATTTTATAAATCTCTTTAAGTCGATGGGGTTATAATACTGCATCGGCTTTTTCTTTTGCGAGCTCTTCGTGTTTGGTATCACAGATCTGACGACCTATATTATCGGAACAATTTTAATTGTGATACTTCCCGGCCCGAACTCCCTGTATGTCATGTCAATTGCTTCCCGTTTTGGTATTAAAACCGGTTATATGGGAGCACTCGGCGTCTATACCGGCGATACGATCCTGATTCTGTGTACAGCCTTGGGAGCTGCCTCACTTTTACATGCCTTTCCCCTTTTGTTTATCGGCTTAAAGGTTGTTGGCGCACTGTATTTAAGCTATTTAGGTATAAAACTGATTATTTCGGCTTATAAGACCTTTTTTCCACGAAAATTGGTTCAACTCCATTCAATAGATTCAACAGCCTCTAAAAGCCCGGAGACAATTCGGCCTTTTAGAACAGCCTTGACCATCAGTATTTTAAATCCCAAAGCGATTTTGTTTTATCTGTCATTTTTTGTGCAATTCGTAGATCCGGCCTATTCTTATCCTGCACTCACCTTTATCTTGCTGGCCCTCATTTTGCAAATTATCAGCATGAGCTATCTGTCTATCCTGATTTTTTCCGGGATTAAACTGGCTACTTATTTCAATGAAAACTATAAGTTGACGGCTACTGCAGTCGCGCTGGTAGGATTATTATTCTGCGGCTTTGGTTTTAAACTGGCAACTTCAACCCTCTAAAACTGCCTATATGTAATCATTTTCAAGTTTGAAATGAGATAAAAAACTCCCTCATAGATTGTGTTTATAGATGAAAAGCGTATGATTTAGGCGCATTAAAAAATTGTATTATGGACGATGTCAAAACTATTACAAGATTTCTCCCTGCCGGCCGTCATAGCGGGTTTTATGACCTGCATGATTGGCATCAGTGTCTCTGCAGTACTGGTGATTGAAGCCGCTCAAAGTCTGGGAGCAAGTCCGGCACAAATCAGCTCCTGGTTATGGGCACTTGGGATTGGGATAGGCCTTTCAGGATTTTTACTGTCCTGGAAGTATAAATACCCCATTTCAACAGCCTGGTCGACGGCAGGACTGGCCCTGATTATTGCCTCTAATGGACATTATAGTCTGGCCGAAGCGATAGGCGCCTTTTTGGTCTGCGGGCTATTGGTGGCGGGTCTCGGATTTTTTGGAGTTTTTGAGCGAATTTTCCAGTTTATTCCACAAAGCTTGACGTCTGCCATGCTAGCGGGTGTCTTGCTTAAATTCGGAATTTCAGTTTTTGGCAGCCTGCAACAATCCTGGACATTTGTACTGAGTGTACTGGCCATTTATCTTATCTCTAAAAAGCTCAGCACACGCTATAGTATTGTTATCACAGTATTTGCAGCGATCTTTCTATGTCCTTTTTTTATTGAATTTCACCCGCCTGACTTGAACTGGGCTATCGCTCAACCGGTCTGGACCACGCCTGAGTTTAGCCTGTCTGCTATTTTAGGTTTGGCTTTACCTTTGCTGGTTATTAATCTGGCATCCCAATACCTGCCTGGCCTGGCCGTGATTAAAAGCTATGGTTATCCGCCTAAAGTGAATCCGATTCTCGGCTGGACCGGTATGACCCAGGCAGTTCTGGCACCTTTTGGCTGCTTTAGTATCAATCTGGCCGCTATTAGTGCTGCCGTTAGCCTGGATGCCCAAGCACATCCAGATCCACAAAAACGCTATATTGCCGGTATGAGTGGCGGGCTTTGTTATATGCTGATGGGTCTTTTTGCAGCCACCCTGAGTAATTTGTTGATGGCTTTTCCCAGTATTCTGATCACTGTACTAGCCGGCATTGCCCTGTTTGGTACAATCGGTCATAACATTGCGCTGGCTTTTCAGGACAGTCATGAGCGTGAGGCCGCCCTAATGACTTTTTTATTCAGTGCCTCAAATATCCAGTTTTTAGGTATTGGGTCAGCATTCTGGGGACTGTTACTGGGTATCCTGGTGTATCTGTTATTCAAATCCAAACCTAAAACAGCCTGAATATTGGCTTAAGCACATTCGGCTTAAGCCCGTTCAGGTAAATTTCCTGAATCAAAAAGAGGCTAAAATCAAATAAAAATGAATCAAAACTCACAAAGAATACTGATGTAAAAACTCAATGGTCTTGAAAAAAGTCTGCTGGCTTTCTTTCTTGGCCATAAAAAACTGATATTCATGAATCAGCCAAGCCTTAGATTCTGGATAAAAGACGGGCATCACAGGAATATTTTTGGCTTCGAGTGCGCGTACAAACGGAATGGACTGGGTATCGGTCAAAAAGTCCTTATTTCCCCCACTAATAAAAACAGGTGGATACGTAGTCGAGAGCTGATGAATGGGGGAAATCTGCTGAAGAAATTGTGTATTCTCTTTTTGATCCCCGATATAGGCTTGTAACAGATTATCTACACCCCACTCCATGATTTTGAGTTCAGGTGCCTGATGAATAAAGCTTTCCAGATCATAGATCCCACAATGCAGAATCAGCCCTCTAAGCTGCTCCGGCTGAATACTCGGACGAAAACCAGACTGCCGTGCAAATTCAGGATTAGTTAACAGTGCAGCATAATGGCTCGCCAAATTGGCACCCGCAGAATCTCCAGCCAGATACAGCTGTCTTGCATCAATCTGATAGCGCTCTGCATATGTTTTAATAAATTCGAGCGCCTGATTAATCTGATGTAATTGCGCAGGATAAACCACTTGGGGTGCAAACTGATACTGTACAGCGACCACATTATACCCTTGCGCTGCTAGCAGTTTGAAATAACCACGCGCATGCTCTTTAGAGCCAGAAATCCAGCCACCTCCATGTATCCAGATAACGGTTGGTCGAGGGCCAAGCTCCTGAACATTTTGTGGTTGATATAAATCCAGATTTAAATTCTGCTCAGTCGCATAGACAATATTGGAGTGTACCCGCACCGTTTCAGGCGCATAACGGTCCATCAACTTTTGCTGCATGCCGGTAGTTAAATTAAAGGCGCTCGCAATAATCCGGTTATTTTGTACCGTGCTTTGACAGCCTGCCAGGCTCAATCCTCCAAGCAATGCCAGACAGATTCCTGAATACCTCAAAATAGCCCCCATAATATTTCAATCCTGACCAACAGCAGTCCCAGCAGAAGCATATAAAAATTAAATGATGAAGGCGATAGGCTTAGGCAATAAAAACTAAAATCCGAGTATTTTCCTCAATTTTATTCGCTTAAATTTCATACTACTTATGTGAAATATATTTGTAATTAAATGAGTTTTTATGCCCTTTCAGCTTTTTGCAATTGCACCTGTTACAGCACTGTGTTATCAATAAATCAAAGCCTAAAAAACACATGACATCCGGAGAAAAACGATGGCCTATCAAAATATTTTAGTTCCAGTAGATGGCTCAGAAATTTCTTTTTCTGCTGTTCAGCATGCTGCAAAAATTGCCAAAGCTTTTGGCAGCCGACTTTACTTGATCAGCCTGATTGCAGAAGATCCTTTTACTGAGGCAGATTTTTATTATAGCTCTACAATTATGAAAGAATATTTTGCCCAGGCGCATGCCAATGCTAAAAACTCTTTAAAACAGGCGGCTGCTCTTGCAGAAGCAGAAGGTATTGAGGCCGATACGCGCATTGTGACGGGTCTGGTGAATGCGGAACATATTGTAAATACAGCCCAAGAAGTTCAAGCTGATTTAATTGTCATGGGTTCACATGGCCGTAAAGGATTCCAGAAAATGATTCTGGGCAGTTTCGCACAGGATGTACTCAGCGCAACACAAGTACCTGTCATGGTTGTAAAAAAATAATCTGAACAATCTTCTGGTTTTTTGCGCACCTGAACAATGCGCAAAAAACTTTAAAGACTGCCCTTAAAAACTAAGTTTCTATTCCTTCAAATAAAATTTGGATTTGTCCCTCTTGTACTGCCCATAACTGTTATAACAATGATGAGGAAACACCATGCAAAATTACGATAATCTTCTGGTCGCACTCGATGAATCCTCGATTTCCTATGCCGCGGCAGAGCATGCCTTGGAAATGGCAAAGGTTTTTCATAGCAAAGTTACCTTATTAAGTGTTATTGCTGTCGATCCATTTAAAGGCGTCGATTTTTATAAAGTCGCGCCGGCAGTAACTGATTATTTTCTGCAGGCAGAGCAACATGCCTTAGATCGTCTAACTGAACTAAAGGAAAGTTTTATTCGTGACGGCGTTCCGGTGATTACTAAAATTATTCATGGCATGGCGCCCTCGGAAGGTATCTTGCAGGCTTCTCTAGATTCACCGACTGACCTAATTATTATGGGTTCGCATGGCCGCAAAGGTTTGCAGAAGCTGATGCTCGGCAGTGTCGCACAAAATGTGCTAGCACAATCTGAAATTCCGGTCCTGATTGTAAAGCAGTAAATTTCTCCTATTAAAATAAAAAGCCTGTACTCGACAGGCTTTTCTTTTAACGCATTTTTTGGTTTAGCTCATTCAGAAATCTTTCTGCATCCTGTTGACTGGCAAACACCTTTTTATGTTCAGCCGCCTGATGAGCAGAATAAGGCGTATATTGGATAGAAATTTCAAATAGATCATTGGCCGGTTTTTTACTAACCTGCAGCGCAATAATATGTTGAGTGTTTAGATAAAAACCATCTTCGATTTTCACTAACATCTTGAATCCCCCCTCATCATTTAATTGAAAGACATTTTCATAATTTCGATGCTTAGCAGAACAAGCAAGTGACGCTCTGCTGCAAACCATCTGTACACCTGTATGTGATAAATTAGGTAAAATCTGCTTTCAAATACGCCTTCCCCCCTTTTAGCAGAAATGACAAAGCCGGATCATCTGATCCGGCTTCTCTAATCATACTTTTTACACGTTCAGCATACTATTCAACGTTTCTGAAACGTTTTTAGATTTCACCACCGGCTTTAAAGCTTCGAGTTGGGCTTTGACTTCGCTACGCTGTGGTTCAATCAGCGTATACCAGCGAGATAATGCCTGCAGTAAACGTGAACCCACAATCGGGTTTTTCTCATCCAGATATTTCGCCAGACCAATATAATGCTCTACACCAAAACTCCAGCTATTGACCGGGTTGGCATTCAAGCCACCACTCACCGCACGGATACGGTTTGGTGTCTTCAGGTCATAATCCGGATGTGCAGTTAGCGCCTGAATCTCTTCTGCTGTTACTTGCGGATGAGCTGCTTGCAGCATAAACCATTGGTCGAGTGCCAGCGCCTCATCTTTAAAGCGGGTATAAAAGTCATCGAGCAGTGCTTTTGCTTGCGGTGCATCATTCCAGACCAGTACACGCAATGCCCCTAAGCGCTCAGACATATTGCGGGTATTTTGATATTGCTGCTCTGCCAGTTCAAACGCTGATTCATCTCCCTGACGTGCCATCATCATCAGCAGGATATTTTTCAGCGCACGTGTACCCATCGCTTGAGAGAAATCAGCTTGCAGATCAGGGTCAAGGCTCAGATAGATATCTTTGGCTGTCGCACCAAACGCACGTGCCAAAGTATGCAATAAGGCATCACGCTGTTCCTGAATCGTGGCCGGGCTATAATCCTGATCAATACGGCTGCCTAAATAGCCTTCAGATAGCACATCAAACAGGCGTGATGCCAGTAATGGATCTTTCTGGATAACCTCAGGCAGTGTCTTCAGCATGGTTTCGATATAAATATCTGAAGGATGATTGTCCAGTAAAATACGTTCTAACAGGGTTTGTGCCGCCTGCCACTGGTTAAAACCATTGGTTTCATATTGCAGCAAGAACGCCAGCTCCTCATCTGAATAGTTAAATTCCAGATCCACCGGTGCAGAGAAATTACGCAGTAAAGACACCACGGGTTTACTGCTTACACCGTTAAATTCGATCGTTGCCTCATTCTGATCAAACAGGTATACCCCGTCTTTGACCGAATTTTCAAACAAGGCTTCAGAATTCAGGACCAGTTGTTCGCCGCTTGCTGCATCAAACAGGGCCAGAGCCACTGGAATTGGCACGGCTTTCAGATTCGGATATTTCGGATGCACTTTCAGGCTTTGTTTTAAGCTCAGGCGATAGGTTTGCGATGCCGCATCATAGTGTCCTTCTGCGACCAGTTTTGGTGTACCTGGCTGGTTATACCAAGTCAGGAAGTTAGAAAGATCAACACCAGAACCTGCCGTTAAAGCCGCAATCCAATCCTCTACGGTAACGGCCTGACCATCATGACGGCGGAAATACTCATCTGTGCCCTGACGGAATTTTTCCTTACCCAGCAGGGTTGCCATCATGCGGTTAATTTCCGCGCCTTTTTCATACACAGTTGCGGTATAGAAGTTATTGATTTCGACAAAATGATCGGGGCGTGGCGGATGTGATAAAGGGCCTGAATCTTCCGGGAACTGATGGGCTTTAAGAACGGCCACATCATCAATCCGCTGTACGGCGGCCGATTGCAAATCTTCCGAGAAAGACTGGTCACGAAACACCGTTAAACCTTCTTTTAAACACAGCTGGAACCAGTCACGACAGGTAATCCGGTTGCCGGTCCAGTTATGGAAATATTCATGGGCAATTACAGATTGTACCCGCATGATCGCGGCATCAGTCGTATATTCCTCATCGGCCAGTACACATGAGGTATTAAAGATATTCAGGCCTTTGTTTTCCATAGCACCCATATTAAAGGCACTGGTCGCCACAATCATATAGTTATCAAGGTCATATGGCAGGCCATAATGCTCTTCATCCCAACGCATAGAATGTTTAAGTGCTTCCATGGCAATCTTGCATTTTGGAATATCTTTTTCTTCAGCATAAATTTCCAGCGCCACATTTCGGCCTTCCGAAGTGACATAGGAATCTTTCATAACGGCCAGATCACCAATCACGCAGGCAAATAAATAGCTCGGCTTTTTGGTGGGGTCTTCCCAAATGGCATAATGCCGGCCCTCGCCGGCTTCACCGGTTTCCAGCAGGTTACCATTCGCCAATAGCACAGGATATTTTTTATCTGCTTCGACACGCGTCGTAAATACTGACAATACATCCGGACGGTCAGGATAGAAACTGATCTTGCGAAAACCTTCTGGTTCATTTTGGGTAACAAACAGATCCGAACTGGCCTGATACAGACCTTCCAGCATGGTATTGGTTTCAGGATGAATTTTCACAACTGTTTCAATCACGGCCTGATCAGGCGCCTGAGTAATTACCAGTTGTTCACTGTCGAGCTGATAATCCTTTTCAGTCAACTGCTGACCATTTAACCTGATCGATTGTAGCTCCAGGTCACGGCCCAGCAAAACCAGAGGACCCTCAGTCCGACGTTGCATAACCAGTTTGCTACTCACCAGAGTATGATCCTCATAAACCTGAATATTCAGATCAATCGAATCAACCACGAAAACAGGTTTTTGATAGTCTTTTAAATAAATGGTTTGATCAGCTTCGATCACCGGATTCGCCGCAATATTCATATCCTGTCCTAATCTTTTATCGTTCTGACATATTCGATGTCAAAAGCATCTGTCAAATGATAAACACTGTGGGTGCTTTTCTTTTCCTAGCTCTAATATGGGCGCTTAGTGCAGCACTTTCAATGCATTTTGTATAATCAGAGAGCAATTGTATCCCACGAAAAAGTCTCCCTGCCAAATGAGGAGAAGATTTGATATTTTTTATAAGCCGATGCTTTGAAAATTAAGATAAGTGAATGCTGAGCTGAAAGCTGAAAGCTGAAAGCTGAATCAGGGTGACATTGAAGCTCATCAGAGCTTAGCACTTTATCTTTTCCCATTGAGCTCTTTTGTCCCAGCGCTTCCTGTTCTGTTCAGACTGCCTACTTATCGGCCCTGTCATCCTCTTGCCAGCTGTGTATAATCATCTTTCCTTTTTGAGTTTATATATGCCTTATGGTCTTTAATGTTCTGCAAAAACAGCTTGATGAAAGTACACAATGCCCGCTTTGCAGGGCGTCGATGTATTGGATTGAAGCAGAACAATATGATCAGGATATTAACTTTCATGAATGCAGTCATTGCCAGCATCAGCTTTATCCTGAGCAAAAGCACAACTGTTATTGTGAGCATTGTCTAGCACAGCGTAAACGGCTGCTCAAAGAAACCCGACTACAGGAAAGTCATCAGCATCACAAGAAACAGGATCAACGTGAATATGAACTGACTCAGCTCAGTTTCCTGCATAAACTGTTCTTGCTGGCTATTCTGGATGATCAGGTTCAGGAACATATTCATCATCACGAATATATTGACTGGCAACAGATCAAATATCACATGATTAGCCCTAACTATTTGTTCCAGCAAGGGCTGATCAAAAATCTGCTGAGAGACCAGATTTTGATTCCTAAAGATATTGCTTCGGAAAATCAGCACTATTATATCAATGTCCGTCTGGACGGTTATTCTGAACCCAGCCTGTTTAGTATTGCCCAGCAACTGCGCGCCTGGTTTTATGAAAACCTAAGCAAAGGCGTACCTTTTAAAAGTTCAGATGAAGTCAAAGATGCCCTGTATACCTTACTGTATCAGGAAATTATTCAGTTTGCCCAGTTCTATTGTCGGACTTGGGGTATCCAGATTGCAGGAAACAAAAGCTTTCAAGCCTTCTGTTATCGCTTGCTGGATGTACTGGCCGTTGGGCAGATTTATTATCTGGTTCAGAATGCGCTGGAATATCTCTATAAGCAAAAAGCCCTACAACCATGTAATGAAAATTTCATCAATACCAATCTGTTAAAGAAAACCTTGCAGCAATACCGCGAACGCGCTCTCAATGAGAAATGGGAAACCTTTACCCTGCCACGCCCCACTCAGCTTCCTTTAAGCAAGATGAGCGGCATCCTGTTTTACCGTCTGCTGGGTTATGATGAAAATATCTTTTTTCAGCCGATCTGGCGTTCATGGCATAAAATCGAACCGCGGCTAAAATTTTACTCGCAAAAACGCTGTATGCACTGTGGCTCACAAGAACTGTCTGTTGACTATGATGCCAGCGACTATGTAAGTTTGTTCTGCCGTAATTGCAAGCATCAGGATCACTATTTTACGCGCTGACCGGCTTCCTCCACAGTTTTCTATTTTTAGAATTGATCATTATGAATACGTCTTCATCCCACTTAGAGCACATGCTTCTTGAGCAGATCTGTGAAGCCTGGCATCAACTTCAGCAAGAGCAGCCTCTGGTTCATATTATGACCAATGTGGTGGCCAGTAATTATGTGGCTAACGTCCTGCTCGCAGCAAATGCTTCACCGGCCATGATTGACAATCCCTATGAGGCTGAAAGTTTTATCAACATTGCAGCTGCACTTAGTCTGAATCTGGGGACACCGACCAGCGAACAGGTCGAGGCCATGCAAATCGCTGCGCGTACAGCCCATAGCTTAGGCAAGCCCTGGGTACTGGACCCGGTCGGTTATGGATCAGTATTACATTGGCGTTCGGCAGTCGTGGATCAGCTTATCAACGATCAGCCGACGATTCTACGCGGCAATGCTTCAGAAATTGGCAGCATGGCTGGCAAGAAGACTGAATCCAAAGGCGTAGGCAGCACCGTAGATAGTGCCGAGGTTTATTTACAAGCCCAATGTCTGCTTGAACAAACCCCATGTATCGCGATTTCAGGTGAGTCAGATTATATTATTTCCAGAGACTATCCGGTGCTTCAGGTACTTGGTGGCTCATACTTGCAACCCCGCGTGACGGCGACAGGATGTGCGCTGGGTGCCTTGATTGCCGCATATAGCGCCGTGGCGGCGCCGGTGATTGCTGCCTTGGCTGCCCATGTACATTTTTCGATTGCAGGTCAACGGGCTTTTCAAACATCCCGGCAGCTTGGACACTTCAATGTCGCTTTTCTGAATGAAATTCATCAGCTTAATATCGATAGCATGAGCCAGCAGGCCAATTTTAAAATTTTGCATCCTTAAAACCAGATTAGCCAGGAGGTTGGCTGCTCTCAGGCAAGTTCATGCTGTATAGCAAGTCACTTCCTATCAAGCAATCCCTAAAACTTAATGGCCAATTCAGGCCAAATAGTTCTAAGTGGATTCTGTAAAATACTGAAATAAGGATTATCTATCTTTTAAACCCATACTCCAGTTTATCTTTCCTGATAGGACGGTCTTCTTTAAATACCTGGATATAAAAAAACCAGCTGTCATGACGACAACTGGCTGGTTTGACTTATTGATAGTAGCTATTTAGCAGCCTATCCAACCGGGTAATGAATACTCACCGTCTTAATCCGGTTATTTTCGACGTCAGTCACCTTGAACTGGATACCCTGATAGTTCAATTCCGTCCCTACTTCAACCGCAGTATGGGTTTTGTCCAGAATCAGACCTGCAACACTGATATAGCCCGAATCTTCCTCAATCAGATCCATCAGGCCCAGCTCAAGTTCAAGCTGATAAAGATCCAGCATGCCTGAAGCTTTCCAGTGATTCTCATCAATTTTTACCAGATCTAGCTGCTCATCAGCATCCGGGAATTCACCAGCAATTGCCTCAAAGACATCCAGCGGTGAAATCAACCCCTGTACATGTCCAAATTCATCACTGACCAGTACCAGAGAGCCTTTCGAGGCACGTAAGGTATTGATTGCATCAATCACTTTCATGCGTTCAAAAATATAGATCGGACGATGACGCTTGATTAAGGCTTTGAACTCCTCCGGCTCATCCAGAACATCTAACAGCTCTTTGGCGCGTACTACGCTCAGGACTTTATCCAGCCCACCACGGCATACCGGAAAGAGACTATGTGGCACCGACAGAATTTTTTCCCGGATTTCTTCAGGACTGTCATCCAGGTTGACCCAGGAAATCTGGTTGCGCGGTGTCATAATTGAGGCCACAGAACGCTCGGCAAGTGTTAAAACACCTCCAATCATATAGCGTTCTTCATCTGCAAAGGCTTCTTGTGCCTCATTTTTTTCAGTTCCCGTAGTTTCAATACGCCCGCCCATCAACTTGAGAATAGAGTCTGCAGTACGGTGACGTAAGGGAATTTTAGCTTCATGTTTAGCAACATTACGCTGGCTAAACTGATTGAATGCTTCAATAGCAATTGCCACGCCAATACCAGAATAGATATAACCTTTCGGAATATGGAAGCCAAAACCTTCGGCAATCAAGCTGATTCCAATTAATAGCAGGAAGCTGAGACACAGAATAACCACAGTCGGATGCTGGTTCACGAAAGTAGTTAATGGCTTAGATGCAAATAGCATGACGCCCATCGCAATCACCATCGCGGCCATCATGATGTAGATATTATCAACCATGCCGATGGCAGTAATCACCGAGTCCAGAGAGAATACAGCATCGAGAATCACAATCTGAACCACAACAGCACTAAAACTTGCGTAGGCTACATTTGTTGTAACTTTAAGCTCAGGCTTTCCTTCAACTTTTTCATGCAGTTCCCCCACAGCTTTATAGACCAGGAATAAACCACCGAAAAGTAAAATCAGATCACGTCCAGAAAATGTTAAATCAGATATTTGAATTAATGGCCGGGTCAGGGTGACCAGCCATGAAATTGCAAATAACAGCCCCAAACGCATAAACAAGGCCAGAGACAGGCCTATCACACGTGCCTTGTCTCGCTGCTCAGGAGGTAATTTTTCCGCCAGAATCGCAACAAAGACCAGGTTATCAATACCTAAAACTATTTCAAGAATAACAAGTGTTATTAAACCTACCCAAATTCCGGGATCTAATAAAAACTCCATTAGACACCCACCCCATTTGAGTCATTCAGAGAACAAGATGGAAGATGAGCACACGGCGAAGGATCCATTCAATTTTAACCTTTTTAACTTAGATTCCCACATTATGCATAAAATCAGAATTCTATGACCAATTAATTTACACAAAATTTACACGAGATTTACCAGAAATTTTCTCCTCCAGCCCTCTTTAAGCTGCTTTTTAACCGACAAATTTATTTTCTAAATAACTTATTACAATTTTTTTTAAAAGCTTTTATCTATTGAATAAAGTACCAAACTGATCGGGTGTGTTCGATAAAAGATCTTATTAAGAACGGATTTTTCTATGCTCGTAAAAAAATTACTGACTCATCAGTTCAATCTTTTCAGCAAAGAAAAAATTCCGACGAAGTCATACTTCCATTCCTATTTACATGAATAACATTATTTTTTTTAAAGAATAGAGGCTTTATATACAGGCTAGAATACTGATTTAATATATTTTTCTTATATCAAAAAGCTTGAAATTTGCACATATTATTGATTAAGATAACGTCTAATTTTTTGGGGGCTAATCCGTGAAAAATCTGATGTCGTTTGGTCTGTGATTACACTTTTAATTGATTAAGCATCGGAACCGCCCTGAATTCTTGGGATTAAAGCAATTTATAAATAGTTTGGTTTTTATATTAAGAAGCTCTTAAAAAATGCCAAACAATTAACATTTTCTAAATAAAGGTTGAAACACATATAAACTTTTTCATAAAATGTTAATGCTTTAAAACAATAAATAAAAGGAACACTTTATGACTAAAAAATATGCAAAATTTCTACCTTGTGCCGACGACTTTAACCTGGAAAATTTTCCTTATTACTGGGTCACTCAAGTGCATGCGCAATATGTATTAAATGTAGACCACGCGCTGAAAAAATATGGGGTAGATAACTCGCGTCGCCGTATTCTTCTGGCTCTAAAGTCCAAACCCCATGCCAGCGTGTCCGATCTCTCTGAAATGGTGGTATCGAAAATGTCGACCACCACCAAGATCGTTTATCGACTCAAAGATGAAGGTTTAGTAGAAACTTATTCTTGTGAAGATGATGCGCGTATCACACGTGTCGTACTCACAGAAAAAGGGATGCAAATGACTCACAAGATTAACGACCTGACCAATGTGGTACTTGAACAGTCTTTTGATGGGCTTACTCCACTGCAAATTGAAAAGACCATAGAAAGCTTACGTCATATTTTTAAAAATTTGGCTCGTTAAACTGTTGTTCTTTCTTGTCTAGTGGACGAAATCAATAACTATAATAATGCACGATACGTCACGAGTTGCTAGAATTTCAAGAATCAAAAAAGTTCAGTTGCAAACTATCTTTCTTGATTCTTTCTTTTGGCACATGTGAGCATTCAAATTCTTCGACTGGAAAGCCTTCTACAAAGCTGCGTATATCAGCATGCTTCAAGCTTAGCCATTCCTCCAAACGCTCATGTGGAATCACAATCACGGAGCGTTTAATATTGCCCGGCTCATGAAAGTCTTTCATCATAGGATGGTCGATTGCATCCATGGTAAGCATGGTGGCAGAGCGCACCACTTCATTCTGTATCCGTGCAATTTCATACAGCGCTGCAATAAAGGTCGCTTTGCCATCTTTACGCCTTACTCCCCAACGCTGCGGTTTATGATCAAAGTATTTTGACTCATAAAACTCTGATACTGGAATCACCCCAAATTTGCACTTTGCTGTTGCCTCGGCAAAAGTCGGTTTTTGTAATAAGGTTTCATTTCTTGCATTGTAGGTTTTCAGCCCAATTGTTTTATCTTCTGCCCATTTGGGAATTAAACCAAAATTTACTGAACGCCATTCTAAAGCCTGGCCAGAATTAAATAACAAAGGCACAGCATAATTGGGATACACTTCCTCAGAATATTCAAAAGGAATTTCCGGCAATCCCAAATCATGTAATTGTTCTATAGTTAAAGGCTTAAAATTGGCGCACATAGCTCACTGAACGTAATTTCTCTCTTGCTAATTATAAGCCATGTTTTGCCTGAAAACCTGTAGTGATTTTATACAGCTTCGTATTATACATTAGGTAGTGTAACCCACTGGGTACGGGTAAATTCCTCAAAAATCCAGCGTCCATTAAACCGCCCCAGGCCGGAGTTTTTTTCACCACCGAAAGGAGCATTTGGCTGGTCAGCCACCGTTATTCCATTGATATGGCTCATACCAATATCTAACTGTGCCACAAAGTCCAGACCGCGTTCCATATTCGAGGTACATACCGCACTGGACAGGCCAAAACGGGTATCATTCGCCAGTTCTAAAGCATGAGCCTCATTACGGGCTTTCAGGATCGGTAAAATAGGTCCAAAACTTTCCTCCTGTGCCAGTTCTGTTTCAGGTGCGACTTGAGTAAAAACATGTGGATAAACCAGATTCCCCTCAATTCCCCCCTCATAAACCAGCTGGGCGCCCTGTTCTTTGCCTCTTTGAATCAAGTGCTGATGTTTCTTGACTTGACTCTGGTTAATAATCGGCCCAATCAGAGTTTCAGGCAGATTAGGATCCCCGACAGGAATAGTTTTAATCCGCTCAAGCAGTTTTTCTACATATACATCATGAAGCGAAGCATCCACAATGACACGATTGGTGCTCATGCAGATTTGCCCTTGATGAATAAAACGTCCCATTACGGTTAACTCAACCGCCAGATCCACGTCAGCATCATCCAGAATCACCAAAGGGGCATTTCCACCCAACTCCAGCGCTATCCGTTTTATTCTGCTACTGGCTAAAGCCTTGGCGCCTACATTTTGTCCGACTTCGGTAGAGCCAGTAAAAGAAATCATTTTGGGCACCGAATGCTCAACAAAATAATCACCAATTTCGCTGCCTGCACCCGCAATAATATTCAGCACTCCTGCAGGAACACCGGCTTCTTCAAATAATTTTCCGAGTAATGTTCCACCTGTCACTGGCGTATCACTTGCCGGTTTGAGCACTACAGTATTACCACAGGCAATTGCTGTTGCGACAGAACGCATAGATAAATGAAATGGAAAATTCCAGGGACTAATTACCCCAATGACCCCCAAAGGCTTGCGCAATACCCAGCTTTTACGTTGCGGATCCTGGCTTTGCAACTCTTCAGTCTGCAACTGATCTGGAAAACTTTGGCTTTCTTTAATCATGCCCAAAGCCGCTTCGACTTCAAGACCCGCTTTTAGACGGGTACTACCGGATTCAACAATCAGCCAGTCAATGATTTCTTCACGGCGTAACTGAATAATCTGGTGCAGTTTATGCAAAACATCCTGACGCAATTGCACTGATTTCAGCGCAGCTTCCTGAAAAGCCTTAATTGCAGCAGTATAGGCAGCATCCACATCTGCCGTACTGGCTGCCTGTAAATTAAAAATAAGATCCTGCGTATAAGGATTAAGGTTTTGAATAATTTTTTGTGAGCGGCCTGGCTGCCATTTTCCTGCAATAAACTGCTGATCCAGAGCTGTATAATGTACCATTCTGTTACCTATTGTTTTTGATCTCTCTGCTTACTTTATCAGAACAGTTTGGCTTTGCCAGTTCATTTCCTTTTGGCTAGGTTAGCGTTCTCCCATTCCACTCAGGCATAAAAAAAGCCCCCGAAGAGGCTTTTTTAAATTAACAGGGATTAATCACCTGTATAACCTTTAAGTTTCAAACGTGCTGCGTGTAATAGCGGCTCTGTATAACCTGAAGGCTGTTCGCCTCCTTTAAAGATCAAGTCAGAAGCTGCCTGGAACGCAATATTGTTTGCAAAGTCGGCTGACATTGGCGTATACAGTGGATCATTGGCATTTTGCTCATCCACAATTTTTGCCATGCGCTGCATCACATCTTCAACCTGCTCACGCGTTACGATACCGTGACGTAACCAGTTCGCTACGTGCTGGGAAGAAATACGTAAAGTTGCACGATCTTCCATCAGGCCCACATTATTAATGTCTGGCACTTTAGAACAGCCTACACCCAGATCAACCCAACGAACCACATAACCCAAGATACCCTGACAGTTATTTTCCAGTTCTTTCAGCTTCTCTTCTTCAGACCAGTTAGTGTCAGTCGCAAGAGGTGGGGTTAACAAGTCATCGAGTGGCAATGCTTCAGTTGACAGTAATTCCTGCTGGCGGTCTGCCACATTGATTTGATGATAGTGAATTGCGTGAATGACTGCACCAGTAGGAGACGGAACCCATGCACAACTTGCACCTGCTTCTGGATGCTCACTCTTGGTTTTGTACATGTCTAGCAGCATGTCCGGTTTTGGCCACATGCCTTTACCAATTTGCGCTTTACCACGTAAACCGGTTTGCAGACCCACCATCACGTTACGATTTTCGTATGCTGGGAACCAGATTTGACCTTTCACTTCACCCTTACGAACGAATGGACCCGCTTCCATAAAGGTATGAATTTCATCACCGGTACGGTCCATGAAACCTGTATTAATGAAGATCGTGCGATCTTTAGCTTGCGCAATACAGTTTTTCAGGTTGACAGATGTACGGCGCTCTTCATCCATAATCCCGATTTTCAGGGTTTTTGCAGGAAGACCGAGTGCCTGTTCAGCACGCTCAAACAGCTCAACCGCAAATGCAACCTCTTCAGGACCATGCATTTTTGGCTTCACAATGTACATAGAACCTTTGCGTGAGTTCTTGATCGTGTTTTCACCTTTGATGTCTGCAAAAGACAGCAATGGCGTAATTAACGCATCCATGATGCCTTCGTAAATTTCAGCACCATCAACCAGAATCGCCGGGTTAGTCATTAGATGACCTACGTTACGAAGTAACATTAATGAACGGCCATGAAGCTTGGTCTCACCGCCTTCCAGGTTTTTGAATGTACGGTCAGCATTTAATTTACGAGTAATGGTCTTGCCATTTTTCTCGATAGACTCTTCCAGCGTACCTTTCATCAGGCCTAACCAGTTACGGTAGCCTTCAACTTTCTCTTCTGCATCTACGGCCGCGATAGAATCTTCTAAATCCTGAATAGTTGTTACCGCAGCTTCAAGAACAATGTCTTTTACGCCGGCTGCATCTGCCTGACCAATCTGGCTATCTGCATCAATCTGGATAATTGCGTGCAGGCCATTATTTCTTAATACGATTTCAGATGGTGACGCTGCTTCGCCATTAAAGCCAACAAATTGTGCTGCATTTGCAAGAGTGGTCGTTGAACCATCTTTTAAACTAACAACCAGCTTGTCGCCTTCAACCGCATATTGCGTAGCCTCTGCATGTGAGCCTTGTGCCAGTGGGAAAGTTTCATTCAGGAAGTTTTTCGCGAATGCAATAACCTTCTCACCACGTTTAGGGTTATAGCCTTTACCTTTTTCAGCTCCATCTTCTTCAGAGATGACGTCAAAGCCATAGAGTGCATCATATAATGAACCCCAGCGCGCATTGGCTGCGTTCAGGCAGTAACGTGCATTACGTACTGGAACCACCAGCTGCGGGCCTGCCAGTACTGCAATCTCTTCGTCTACGTTTTCAGTGCTGATGCGGAAATCTTCTACTTCTGGTAGCAAGTAGCCAATTTCAGTCAAGAAAGCTTTGTAAGCTTGTAATTCAAATGTGTTATTGCGATGCCATTCATCAATTTTAGCCTGAATCTCATCACGCTTAGCCAAAAGTGCTTTGTTTTTAGGGCTAAGATCAACAACGACTTGTTCAAAGTTTTTCCAGTAGGTTTCACTGTCCAAACCAGAACCTGGTAGTGCTTCATTTTCGATAAAATCGTAAAGTTCTTTAGCAATCGCTAACTTGCCTTTTTGAATACGTGCAGTCATTGTCTTTCCTGATATTGCTACTTTTTATACAAGAGATTCTAGTATACCGATTAAAATCTAGCTGAATAGTATTATCACATTGCTAAATACCGAGCATTTTTCCAATATGAATACCCTCATCATATTCATATAAGATCGTATTTAATTCGTGGATCTATCATTCTGCTAAATACCCTAATGACAGTGTATAAAGTTTTTGAAATGGAGACATTAGACTTAAGTTCAGATTTTTGAATAAAAGTTGTCCGTTCTTTTTATACAAGGTCATATTTAGATCAAGATTAAGCCATGTTTAATCGCGGTTGTCGACTCTTTCAAATTTTATGCTGATAAAAAAAGTGCCGGTTGAAGACCAGCACTTTTGACTTTTATTCAGGCTCACTTGAGGCAATTTTTTCAATCTGGCGATGCTCTGAGCACAGATATTCATCCGACTGCATCTCTAGTAGACGTGAACGGGTCCGTTCAATTTCAAAGGCCAGCTTCTCACCTTGGTAAATATCAATGATATTATCCTCCGAGGTGAGCAGCAATTTGACTCCACGGTCATAAAATTCATCGACCAGATAAATAAAACGGCGGGTTCCGTCGTTCAGGAAATCGGTTAAATGCGGCACATTACTGACCAGCACAGTATTATAAATATTGGAGATTTCAATAAAGTCAGCCGGACTGCGCGGTTTTAGACACAACTCTGAAAATTCACACCATAATACGTCTTCAGTATGTGCCACTGTTTCTACGATACGATTATTGATAATAATCGGTTCCTGAGATTGAACCTGGGTCTGGGTCAAGGCCTTAAAGCGTTGAGCCATCCAGTTTTTATTTTCATGCGTTAATGGATATTTAAATAGCTGTGCCTGCTTTAGCACACGCAGACGGTAATCCACGCCTGCATCGACATTTAGAATCACACAATTTTTCTTGACCAATTCAATCGTAGGCAAAAAGCGATCACGGTGAATGCCGTTTTTATATAGACCATCCGGTGCAATATTGGAAGTTGCCACCAAGGTAATCCCACGCTCAAAGAGTTTCTGAAACAAATCGCTCAGAATCATGGCATCCGTAACGTTGGATACAAAAAACTCATCAAAACAGATAATGACCGCTTCTTTATAAATTTGATCGGCCACGGAATCTAATGGATTACGCTGGCCCGATAATTTGTTTAATTCACGATGTACATATTGCATGAAATGATGAAAGTGCATGCGAGTTTTGCGGCGAAATGGAATCGACTCATAAAACTGATCCATCAACCAGGTTTTTCCACGTCCCACACCGCCCCACATATATACCCCTTTGGGTGCAGTTTGGCGACGAAAACGGCGAAAGGCTTTTTTAGACGCCTTAAAACGCTGTATCAATTCCAGCCAGACACGGTTCAATTCATGTACTGCCATGGCCTGTGCATCATCCGGCATAAACTGCCCCGAAGATAAAGCCTGCGCATAACGTTCTGCAGGAGAAATCGGATTAAAAGCGGTACTGTGCTGAGAATTAAAATCGGACATAAAATTTCGTACTATTTAGGATCAATTTAATTATAGCGAAGTTCAATGGTCACGCTATAACACTTTGGCATAAACAAACTTAGGCTATTTTACATATTGTCGCGGACTTTGCCCAAACCAGCGCTTAAACGCATGATTAAAAGCCGCCGGCTCAGAATAGCCCAAGAGCTCTGCAATCATTTCAATGGAATACTGTTTATACTCAATTAACCGCAAAGCTTTGTCTTTAATAATCTCTTCTCGAATCTGCTTATAACTGGTCCCCACTTGCTGTAACTGATGGCGCAAGGTGCGCTCAGGAATACTCAGGGCTTGTGCAGTTTCTGCCATTGTCGGCATCATCCCGTTTTGCAACTCCAGATAATCTTGTACCCGCTGTACCACAGTCGGTGTATTTTCATCTTCATGCAAACGCTGCACTTCGGCCAGACATTTAGCTTCATAGAGTGCAAAAGTCACTGCATCCTCTGAAGGAATCCTGATATCCAATACCGCTTCATCAAACCAGAATGCAGCACTTGTACTCGAATACTGAAGCTGCGGACCATAATAGTCACGGTACATTTTCTGGATATCAGGATTTTCCGGCTGGGCAAATGGCAGCTCGACCTTTAGATCAGGCCTGGCCAATCCCATCATTCTGTAAATATCCTGAATAAACTTATAAGTTCCTGAAATTTCACATTGGGCACGAAGTTGACCCAGGGGGGTCAGTAAATCTTCAGGCTGATAACACAACGCCACCGCATGCGCTGAACGCTTCAGGCTTAAATGTCCTGTCAGATGTGTCAAACCCTGATATTCAATGCCTTTTTTAAGCACCGTAGCGATATTATCACTGGTCACCAGCAACATCAGCAAAGGTCCATAGCCAGCAAGTGCATAATGTTGTCCAATTTCCAGGCCTGCCTCTGCTGCAACAGATTCACCAATCACCCTGAACACATCTTTTTCAAGCTCAGGATGAATCACAGCTGCAGGATCAAGAGCATCTGCATGTATACCAATACCCTGCAAACGCTCATCCACATCTACGCCTGCCTTGCGCATTCCCTGAATTATATACAGTAAACCCAGAATTGATCTTTTCATAAGTTTTTCAAATTCAGAACGTCTTTTATTTTTTACTATATTAAGGCACAGTTGCAAATTGCCGAATATATCAATATTAATGTCATCGGCATCATGTTATCGCGCTAGAAACTCTATTATGCTGGGTTAAAAATATGTATATCAGGAATATAAAAATATGCGAGATGCATCATCTACACAGAATATTCAAAAAACCACAATAGCAATTATAGGGGCTGGATTTGGTGGCCTTGGCATGGCCATACGCCTGCTCCAGTCAGGAATCAGAGACTTTATCATTCTTGAAAAAGCAGATGATGTCGGTGGAACATGGCGTGAAAACCAGTATCCCGGTGCAGCATGTGATGTACAGTCGCATCTGTATTCCCTGTCCTTTGCCCCGAAGACCGATTGGAGCAAACGTTATGCCGAAGCTCCTGAAATTTTTGCCTATATTCAGGATCTGGCTCAAAACTATAACCTGAAAAACTACTGTCAGTTTAACAGTGAGGTAAAATCGGCAAGCTATCAGGAAAATGACTGCGAATGGCATCTAGAACTAAACAATAATCGTAAAGTGATTGCTCAGTTCATGGTCTTGGCTTCGGGTCCCTTGCATGTACCTCAAATTCCTCATATCAAAGGCATTGAAAAATTTAAGGGTAAAGTATTCCACTCCTCCCACTGGGATCACGAATACAATCTGACTGACAAAAATGTAGCCTCAATTGGCACCGGTGGCAGTGCCATTCAGTACATTCCAAAAATTGCAGTTGAAGTCAAAAACCTGTATGTATTCCAGCGTACCGCAGCCTGGGTAATTCCACGTGATGAGCGGGTCTATCAGGCTCTGGATAAAAAGCTGTTCAGCCGCTTTGACTGGTTCCGAAAAATTCACCGTGCGCGGCTTTACTGGTCGAATGAATCGCGGGTTGTACCTATTGTTCAACCACAGATCATGAAATATGGACAGAAACTGGCTGAAGCGTTTATCCGTTATCAGGTCAAGAATAAGGCCACTGCAAAAAAACTGACCCCTGACTATATTATGGGATGTAAGCGCATCCTGATTTCCAACACCTACTTCCCGACCTTCAACCGTCCAAATGTTGAACTGATTACTGAAGGCATTCAGGAGGTTAGGGAAAATACTATTATTACCCAAGATGGGAAAGAACGTCCCATCGACTGCCTGATTTATGGGACTGGCTTTATTACCGATCCAAGAATCTATCTAAACTCCTTTGCATGTTATGGTCAAAATGGTCTTGAACTGAAAGATGCCTGGAAAACGGGAGCGGAAAGTTATTACGGCATCTGCACCAAAGGTTTCCCGAACCTGTTCCAATTGCTGGGTCCCAATACCATACTTGCGCACAACTCGGTTATTTTTATGATCGAATCCCAGATAAATTATATTCTACAGCTGATTCAGCTGGTAAAACGGACACAATGTGAAGCCATTGTGGTAAAAGACGACATTCAGGAACAGTTTAACCACGATATTCAGGAACAGCTAAAAGGTACAGTATGGCAATCGGGCTGCGTCAGCTGGTATCAGCAGGATGGTGGTAAAAACTTTGCCCTCTGGCCAACCTATACCTGGAAATACTGGTTACAGACCCGCAAACCAAATCCGGCAGCTTACAGATTGCTGAATAAATCTTCAGGAAACCGTGCAGCTTAAACATGATTTGGTCATAATAGGCAGGTATTCCATTACCTGCCTATTTGTATGCAATCTTTGTGGCTTATTTTTCAGTTACTGTTTTGTCTGTTTTTCGGCTTTGTTCTGGCAAAAAGAATTCCGGAGTGGCTGGAAAAATTCGCTTTTAAAATATTGCCTTATTTTACCTATATTCTATTGATTGCGATTGCAATTGAGTTTTCTCAGACGCTGCACAGCATTACCAGCCCATCGCTAATTCTCTCTAGTTCCCTCAGTATTGCGCTTGCAACTTCTTTAGGCGCTTTTATCTGCTGCTATGCGCTCTATAAAGCTATAGGTGTTACGCCCTTGCAGGGAAAGGTGTCTGCTGAATTATTGCTAAGCTCCCTGATCAATATCAGCTATGCCTTCATTGCACTTGGTTTGGGTTATGCAATTGCTGAATTTTCCAGCCACCATGATTACAGCTTGCATATCAGTACCTGGTATTTATTACTGGTCTATATGCTGCTGATCGGGCTTGACTTAGCCTACTCTCCCCTAGATAAATCCTGGCTGAACTGGCGCATCATGCTGGTTCCTGTGGGCTGTATTATAGGCTCATTATTGGGTGTGGTCTTATATTCGTTCTGGAACTCGCACATCACCTTAAAAGACCTGATCATGCTTTCACAAGGATATGGTTTCTATTCAATGTCCGGTGTGGTCGTAACCGAACTTAAAAATGCAGAGCTTGGCAGTATCGCACTGATGAATGACCTGTTCCGGGAGATTTTTGCCATTCTGTTTATGTACATGATCGGATGGCGCTATCCACGTTCTGCAATTTCATCTGCCGGCGCAACCGCGATGGATGTCACTTTACCCATGGTGAAACAGGCATGTGGCAATGACTTTATTCCTCATGCAATGGTTAGCGGTTTTGTGTTATCGGTATTGGCACCGATTTTAGTCAGTGTATTGGCGGCAATCTAAACTGGGTTTTAAACTCTGACTCATCACCATTTGCGAAAATCTCTCGCTCTTTTAAAGAAAGACTAGAAAATTGCAAACCTAATCATTACTTCTTAGTGTCTATTTTCTTTATCCATAAAAAAGCCTTTCAGTTGAAAGGCCTTTTTATGCTGCAAGACTTACAAAGTCAGCAAAATATCTTTTAACATCTGACGAGGATTTTGCGATTTCGTAATCGGACGACCAATCACTAAATGCGTAGCACCATCTAGCATCGCCTGCTTTGGTGTCAAAATACGCTTTTGGTCATCGGCACTTGAGCCTTCTGGACGAATACCCGGGGTGACCAACGCAAACTCTGCACCTAAATTTTCACGCAGCATTTTTGCTTCTTGAGCTGAACATACCACCCCATCCAGACCGCTCTCTTTAGTCAATTTCGCAAGACGCTTAACCTGCTCAAAAGGCTCAATATCCAGCCCCAAATCCGCCAGATCTTCACGCCCCATTGAGGTTAATACTGTGACTGCAATCAGCTGGGTATTATAGTTCCCGGCCTTTAAACGCTCGACACAGGTTTCCATCATTTTACGTCCACCCGAAGCGTGAACATTCACCATCCACACCCCCATATCCGCAGCAGCACATACCGCTTGTGCAGTTGTGTTTGGAATATCGTGAAATTTTAAATCTAAAAATACTTCAAAACCTTCACCGTGTAAGGCTTTAACAATAGAGGAGCCCTCATGGGTAAATAGTTCTTTACCGACTTTTACACGGCATAATTGAGGGTCTAATTGTCCGGCAATAGTCATTGCGTCATAATGACTTTTCGCATCTAAGGCAACAATAATACTCATGAGGAGACCCTTCAAACTGACAAAATTAAGGCATTATACGGATTAAGCCAAAAACGACCAAGAATATTTTTAAAATCAATTTAAAATTCAAACCAAGCTCTTTATTTTTATGCTTTTTATAGTTTTTAATAGTGTAAAGCCTAATAAAAAAACGCCTTTGAGCTGAACTTAAAGGCGCTGAAATTAATATATTTGCATATTCAGTCAAGACCTCTGACTGCATACACTAATTTAAAGGGGTGTAGATGGTCGATCATTAGGGTTAATATCTAATACTGTTTTTTCATGGCGGCTCTGGGCAGCAGCCTCAGCAGCCATCATTTTCGCAGTATTTAACTGTTCTTTACGCAGATGATCAATATCTTTATGGAGTCGTTTAATTTCCCAACTGGTTTGAAATACACGGAATACTTGCACGCCCAATAATAAGCCAACAACGACCCCTAAAGATAAAGTAAGTAACAGTAATAGCCCCAGACGCATGGCTGGAACCTGAGTGAAAAGCAGGTCTACTGATAACTCGGTGCCATTTTGTAAAACAAGAGCCAATGAATAACCAAAAAGTACCAGTAAAAGAACAACCAGAATGTAACGCATAGCTACCCCGTAAATATTATGGCTTCATTGCCGATTCGTTTACTGCGTCACGTAAGGCTTTACCAGGCTTGAAATGTGGAACAGCTTTTGCTGCCACTTCTACTGACTTACCTGTTTTTGGGTTACGACCCACACGAGGCTCACGATGATGCAGTGCGAAGCTACCAAATCCGCGGATTTCAATACGGTTGTCGGCTGATAAAGCCTCAATCATTTGATCAATCATGATTTTAACCGCTTCTTCCACCAATGGCTCAGCCAAATGTGGATTCTTCAATGCAATACGCTCTATTAAGTCAGACTTATTAAGTGCTTCAGTAGTCATCTGCGACCTCTTTAATTATCAAGCTACTTGGGATCTATTCCCAGATAATAACCTGTTTAAATACAAAACGGTAGCGCAATAATTAAATACTACGCTACCGTTTACAGTATTTGTATAGAAAGTATCAGTTAACTTACATTAACAATACATTCCATCATCTACTATTAATTGTTCATTTGCGCCTTGATCAAGTCACCAATAGTCTTAGGACCATTGTCTTGAGCTACAGCAGTAGTTTTCAGGTTAGCAACTGCTTCTTTCTCTTCAGCTTCATCTTTCGCTTTGATAGACAAGTTGATAGAGCGAGATTTACGATCTACGTTGATAATCTTAGCTTCAACTTCTTGACCAACTTCTAAGAATTTAGTCGCATCTTCAACGCGGTCGCGATTGATTTCAGATGCTTTAAGAGTTGCTTCAACTTCGTCAGCTAACTTAACAGTAGCGCCTTTAGCGTCAACTGCAGTTACAGTACCTTTCACCAGCGCACCGCGTTCGTTAGCCGCCAAGAAATCGTTGAATGGATCGCTGTTCAACTGCTTGATACCAAGGCTGATACGGTTGCCTTCAGCATCTACAGACAGGATAACCGCTTCAACAGTGTCACCTTTCTTGTAGCGACGGATAGCTTCTTCGCCTTGCTCGTTCCAAGAGATGTCAGACAAGTGAACCAGGCCATCGATACCGCCTGGTAAACCGATGAAGATACCGAAGTCAGTGATTGACTTGATCGTACCTGAAACTTTTTCACCTTTATCGTGGTTCTTAGCAAACTCTTCCCATGGGTTAGCACGAGTTTGTTTGATACCAAGAGAGATACGACGACGCTCTTCATCAACTTCAAGAACCATCACATCAACTTCGTCACCGATCTGAACAACTTTAGATGGGTGGATGTTTTTGTTTGTGTGGTCCATTTCTGAAACGTGTACTAAGCCTTCAACGCCTTCAGCGATTTCAGCGAAGCAACCATAGTCAGTTAAGTTAGTTACACGAGCTTTAACGATAGAACCTTTAGGGTAACGGCTCATGATCGCTAACCATGGATCTTCGCCTAATTGCTTAAGGCCTAAAGATACGCGATTACGCTCACGGTCAAACTTAAGTACTTTAACAGTAACTTCTTGACCTACTTCAACAACTTCTGATGGGTGCTTGATACGTTTCCAAGCCATGTCAGTGATGTGAAGAAGACCGTCAATACCGCCAAGGTCAACGAACGCACCATAGTCAGTAAGGTTCTTGATTGTACCAGTAACTGTTTGACCTTCTTCAAGCTGAGCAAGAAGCGCTTCACGGTCAGCTGAAGATTCAGCTTCCATAACCGCACGACGTGAAACAACAACGTTGTTACGTTTAGCATCAAGCTTGATAACCTTGAACTCTAACTCTTTACCTTCAAGGTGAGTGGTGTCACGGATAGGACGAGTGTCTACAAGTGAACCTGGTAAGAACGCACGTACTGGACCGATGTCAACAGTGAAACCACCTTTAACTTTACCAGAGATAACACCAGTAACGATTTCGCCGTCTTCAAAGATTTTTTCAAGTTTAGTCCAAGTTTCAGCGCGTTTAGCTTTTTCGCGTGAAAGAACTGTTTGACCCATACCGTTGTCAAGTGCTTCAACAACTACGTCAACTGTGTCGCCTACTTGAACTTCAAGTTCGCGTTGTTCATTTAAGAACTCCGCACGGTCAACAACACCTTCAGATTTAAGACCAGTGTCAACAGTTACCCAGTCAGAGTCGATGCTTACTACAACGCCCTGGATGACAGCGCCCTTTTCAACGTTGAGGTTTAATTCACTTTCTTCAAAGAGGGCTGCAAAAGATTCGGTCATGATATTTCCGATAAAGTCAGCGGTCTTGGATCAGACAAGGCCGGTTTAATTAAGCATCTACATAGTCCTTATAAAACTGATCAAGCTATGCATTTGCTGAAAAAATAGGTTATTTGGCTAAGCGCTGATTGACATAAGTGGTCATCAGCCGGAATACTTCATCGATATTCAGATCAGAACTATCGATAATGTACGCATCATCAGCAGGCTTGAGCGGAGCAACTGTACGCTCCATATCTCGTTTATCCCGCGCCTGAATATTAGCTAAAATGTCGTTTATTTTAACATCCAGCCCCATTCCCTGCAACTGCTTTAGGCGCCTTTGCGCACGTGATTCGGCCGATGCCGTCAAATAAATTTTGGCTTGTGCCTGAGGAAAAATCGCAGTCGCCATATCTCGACCATCGGCCACCAGGCCGGGCGCCTGTGCAAAAGCATGTTGACGCGCCACCAACGCTGCTCTAAGTTCAGGAATTGCGGCTACTTTTGAGGCAAACTCCCCCACCCGTTCAGTACGGATCGTTTGAGAAACATCTTCGCCCTCTAAAAGTACCTGAGTCCCGGCAATACTGCTGACAAACTGTATATCTAAATTTGTTGCAGATTGTATGCACTCTGCGAGCCGCTTATCCATTTCCTCCAGCAAGCCATGTTGATGCAATGACAGCCCTAAAAGACGATATAAGGCACCTGAATCCAATAGATGAAACTGATAATGGTCTGCCAGTTTCGCAGCCAAGGTGCCTTTACCAGATCCACTTGGACCATCAATAGTAATAATTTGAACTGTCATTACGTTTCCGTTGTTGTTTAAACAGATTTTGCAAGTTTTGCGAGTCCTAGTTTAATCCCAGTTTTTAACTGTGCAAGGATCAATTTACTGGTCAAAGGAACACGCGTCTGCAATTCGATAGTATAAGTCACCAAGGTTTTATCCGCCTCTTTTTCCTCAAACTCAATAATACCCAAATGATGCTTGATCAGAGGATTTTTAACAATTTTATATTCAATTCGCTGATTTTCTTCGAGTAAAGTAATCTGTTCCTTTAACGGTTTGACTGGACCGATTCCCATGCTCCGCACTGAACCCACTCCATCGGGACGTTCAGCATCAGCAGAATCCTTAATACGCTCGACCTGTAATGGCGCAAAGGCAATATTATAAGTTGCATGTTTGGACAGCAGATCAAAAACCTGAGCAACAGATGCGGGAAATTCTTTTTTGACTTGAATAGAGTTCATTATTTTTCCTGTGTATGACTTGTTTTAAGGTGAGAAAATTCTAGCGGATAATATTCATTTATTTTTGGGTATTGCGTAACTTTTCTTGTCGCTTGAGCTCACGCTTCTGTTCGCGGCGCTGCTTAAAAAAAATGCTCAGCTGTTCGGAGCATTGCTGCTGCATACAGCCTGCTTCAAAGGAAAAGACATGGTTATAATACCCAGTTTCAAAAAGCTTGCGGGCGCTAACCAAAGAACCAGCTTTCGGCTCGGTCGTTCCGAACACCACCCGAGATACGCGTGCATGTACCAATGCTCCTACACACATGGTGCAAGGCTCCAAGGTTACATAGAGTACAGCATCATCGGGCAGGCGATAATTTTGCAGATTATGGCAGGCTTCACGTAACGCCACGATTTCGGCATGGGCTGTAGGGTCGTTCAGGGAGATAGGCGCATTGAATCCACGTCCAATTACCTGCTGTTGACTTACAATCACTGCACCCACAGGAATTTCCCCCTGTTCGGCAGCCAATGCAGCCTGCTCATAGGCAAGCTGCATCCAGTCTTCATCTTTATAGTGTGTTTCAGACATTCAGCTTCAGATCACACCATAATGCTTGAGCAATTCATTCCAGCTTTCAATCGTCGTGACAGGAGGGTTGGCTGAAAGAATTCCTTTCAGACTTAAATCGCTTCCTTGGCTCCATTCTGGTGACAGATCTTTATCGACCAGGCGGGCACGCACCCCCTCGACAAAGTCCGCATGACGAATTTTCCAGTCGGAAATCTGGGTTTCCAGTTCAAATACTTCATTCCAGGAATGAACCTGCTTCCCCCATTGCCACAATAACCAGGTCAATGCGGCCGTAGTCGGTGAACCTTTTTGCAGATTTTCACTGGCCTGACGCAACCAGTCACTACGCGCATCACTTAAACCGATAATCGACTCATAGTCATGCTCAAAGTTCAGCCCACGGCAAACACTTTGAATGACATCGAGTGAGTTTTGTAATGGTCCTGGGCCTACCGGACGATGCATGCTGTTCAGCGTATCATCAATTGCTCGAAAATCGCCTGCCGGATAATGATCCCAGTCAATATTCACCACCCTGTTCAGAACAGTGTCACGTGCAGCATCACAGATATGCGTTGCCCAGCCAATTCCATAAGCACCTGCGGCTGTCATAATCGAGCCGGTCAAACCAGTAAACAGGCCAATCGCGCCACGATCCGCCAGGAAGCGTGTTGCACCAACATCCGGATACAGACCAATATTAATTTCTGGCATCGCCAGACGGGAGTACGGTGTTACCAAGCGGAATGGCGCGGCCATAAACAGGCCCAGACCGCCGCCCATAACATAGCCTTCACCCCATACCAATATGGGTTTTGCATAGTTATGCAATAGAAGATCCAGCGCATATTCTTGTTCAAAAAATTTATTGGCTGTCGCTACTTCATCATTGATAACCAATTGACGCAGCTTGCGCACATCTCCACCCGCACAAAATGCTTTGGGCGTAGTAGAATCCAGCCAGATTGCTTTTACATTTTCATCCGTATAAAAATCCTGAAAAACTTCAAGCAATGCCGTCACAATCGATTCATCGAGAGCATGTAAGGATTTCGGACGATTCAAGCGAACAATGCGCCACCCGTTGTGCGCTTCTTCAACAATCAAATCCGGATGATAAGATTTATTTACAGGAGAGTAAGTCATGCGTCCAGCTGCCAATCTATAGGCTCAATGCCATGTTGTTTAAGATAATTATTTGTTTTTGAAAACACTTTGCAACCAAAGAAACCACCCCGGTTTGCAGCTAAAGGCGAAGGATGAGCAGCCTTTAATACGAGATGTTTATTCTGGTCAATGCGCTGTCCTTTACGCTGTGCGTATGCGCCCCAAAGGATAAAGACAATATGTTCGCGCTGTTCATTTAAGATGTCAATCACGTGATCGGTAAACTCTTCCCACCCACGTTTTTGATGCGAAGTCGGCTGACTGGCTTCTACCGTCAGGACAGCATTGAGCAATAGCACCCCTTGCTCTGCCCAGTGGGTTAAATCGCCATGCTTAGGGCTTTCCACCCCCAGATCATTGTGCAATTCATGAAAGATATTACGTAAAGAAGGCGGCAATGGTACGCCCTTCTGCACCGAAAAACTTAAGCCATGTGCCTGATTCGGACCATGATAAGGGTCCTGCCCTAAAATCACTACTTTAACCCGATCCAGCGGAGTAGTATTTAAGGCATTAAAAATCAGATGATTCGGTGGATAAATAATTTTATCTGCTTTTTTCTCTTCAATTAAAAACGCTTTTAACGCATCCATTTTGGAACCGAGCAAAAAATCACTCAAAGCGTATTTCCAGCTTTCATCTAACTGAACTTTACTCAGTTTAGCCATTTGCTGTTCATTTAAAGACATTCTTCAATCCTAAATCTATGTCAGTATGCGTCAGTCCTGCGCTTTTAGCGTTTGACCTGTAAATCCACAGTCGGGTTGTGAAAGGCGATTCCCTGTTTCAGTTTATTATACATCTGCGGCTCAGTCCATTCGGCCTGTACCTGCTCTGAAAACTCAATCTGATCTAGAGTCAATAACCCCATCTGCTCATTTTCAATATCTTCCAGGAAGCTTTGTGCATAGCCAGTATCCGTCTCATGCACAATTACTGAATATACTTCGACATCCCCTTCACCATTCTGGGTGACGGTCGAGGCCAGCACTTGCTGTGCCAGAAAGAAGAAAATACGGGAAAACTGTTCCGCAGAGGGCGACACAGGCAAAGAGATCCAACGTGCACTAAACTTCTTGCAAGCCTGAATATACTCCGGATCGTCCTGCTGCCAGAAACAAATGGCATGATCAAAAGAATCATAAAGGTCTTTAATTACACCTTTGAGCAAACCAAAATCATAGACCATCTGACCATGATCCAACTTCGACGCTTTTAGCAGTAACTCGACTTTATAACTATGACCATGAATCGAACGCTTGCAGCGGTCCGATGTGCAGTTACGCACAATATGAGCATTTTCAAATTTAAATAACTTACGAATTAACATATGCCCTAATATCGTCAAAAAATAGGTGAATATCTTTGGATTATAGACCAAAAGTGGATAAAGAAGGATTAATTTTGCTGTTCAGGCTGATGGGAAAAAAGGATCATGTAGATGAACAATGACTTGGGCACTTTTAACCTGTCAAATTAAAACGGCGCCATACTGCGATATGCGATATGAACCTGCTGTTCCTGACGCACTAAATCGCTGCTGAACTGGCGCTTGCGTTCACTCAGCATCACTTCAATCCGGGCCTTGAAATAATGAGATTGTATGCCTAATAAATTATTGACCAGATTACGTTTATCGGCACCGACCTGACTAAAAGGTTCAATGGCCCAAAGCTCTGACACACTGGAAAAATGCTCCAGATTTGCCTGACGTTTTTCCAGAACTTGCTGTATGCCATGAATATCCAGCTTTTCATCCATACTGGCCAGAAGAAAAGCTGATGCGGTATTAATATTCACCGGACTATCCGATAGTGGAGCAGCGGTTACATACGGGGCAATCAGTTGATATTTATTTTCCTCAAAGCCGCGTACCAATTTTAGCTGTTCCACACTATGAAATTTGGTGTTGGGAGGCAGGGCCGCATCTAGCAGGCTCTGGTAATAATTGGACTCTGCCCCCATAGGCCCGACAGGTCTATCATCAGCATCCTGCCAATCAATTACCGCTTCACTGAGCTGCTCAGGCAATCCGGCACGCTTTAAAATTTGCTCAAACCATATCTTGGCATGCTCATTAACATTACCTTCCTGGGTAAGCAGACTGTTTAGGTTGAACTTGCCCGATTCATCTTGCAATACCCCCGAGACATACCCGTCTTCCACCGGGAAAGCAGGCATGGGCTGAGCCCAGGTTTCATTTAAATGGTCTACATCTGGGGCATTTTTAGCATCATCGACCAACAACTCAGCAAAAAAAGCTTCTGCACTTTTGGCATACATTAAAGACTGATTTTGGCGCATTAAATAAGCCGTACTTTCCGCAGTGGCCGTCTGGCGCTTTGCAATAGTGGCCGCGAGAATTGTAGCCAATGCTACCATGACCAGAATGGTGATCAGTGCTATACCCTGCTGCTGTTGAATCGCGATCGTTTTCTTCATCTGTATTTCTTGTTATGGTTGGCCTTGGGGAGCAAGCAGAAAATCTGTATTTAGCAGGCTGAATATCCATTCATAATTCACCCCATTTACGGTTAATTTGATTTTAATGCCTTTCGGCAGGCGCTGTTTTTGCGCCACCTGGTTGAGATCAGCTGAAGAATCTGGCCACTGAGTCAGCTCATTCGGATTGAGCACTAAAATTTCAAATTGTTCGACATGATTGAGCAAGACGCTGGATTCTGGCTGATCACGTCCGGTCTGGTTCAGATTACGGTATTTTAAACGGTAAAGCTTTTGCTCCTCTGAACGGTACTGGTATTCCACGCGTTCATCAGGCGAAATACCTTCCTGCAAAGGATCAGTTACGCCTGTTTTACTAAAATTAAAACGTCCATTTTGTAAAACCAGTGCAGGTTGAATCTGGCCATTTATATTGGCTGTCAGTGGTACCGCCTGCACCGTATCACGTAAAATCTGCTGATAAGTATCCTGCAACTGGTTTAAACGGTATTCATGCATCGCATTCTGGTCTTTGCTTTTATTAATATAATCAAAAACCTGCCAACCTAGTGCAGAAAGCACCGCAAAAATGGTAATGGCGACCAATAATTCAACTAAGGTAAATCCTTGAGGCTTCATGGTACTGGATTCTTACGGTGATTAAAAAATGTCAGGGTGCTAATACCAGATTCCACTTGCCCACTTTCAGTATTAATGAGACTAACTTGTAACTCAATCCGCTGCACATTGGGGCTAATAGTCGGCTCGCTCCGTTTATCAATCTGCCAGGTTTCGTTCTGCTGGGTGAGTTGCCTTGAAGATGTTCCACTCAGCCACTCCTGATTGATTTCCATTTGTGCCGCTTCATTCAATGCAACAAATTGGGCTTTAGTTCTAAGTACTGCATGGGCAGTAGACTGGGTATATTGCATCGCCACTTTGGTCAGGGTCATGGCTGCTGTAGCAAAGATGGCCAAAGCCACCATAACTTCTAGCAAGGTAAAACCTGAGGCAGACTGAAATCGGCTCTTCTTGGAGCGAAAAGCACCTGTTTTGCAAATCATTTTGGAAACGGTGCTTGTGAAGTGAGCGTCCGCAAGGTCTTGTTTCGGCACTCGGTTCAATACAGCCCCATGCATGAAATCTTTAGCCGGCATTGATTTTACCCAGATGATCAATTTCTATTGGATGGCCTACTTCACGGTTTTCTAGAAAAAACTGGATACGTACCGGTTTCACTTCACCATTGCCCAGCCAGATCAGCTTGGGCGTATCTGCCTGAGTCAGGTCAGGGTTCTGAGCATTTGTATAACGCTGTTCCAGAGCCTGTACCTGAAAAGACACCTGCTCCGGTAAATTACGCAGCTTAAATTCTGCATAATTCTGCCATTTTTGTGCATTGATCGTGGACTGGGTCTGTGGTCGATATTCCGTGACCGCATAACGAAACGGCGTCACATCTGTCGCAGGCTGAATAGTCAATGCCAATATACGTGACTGATCATTGGCTTCTCTTAAAATACGCTGTAGGTCCAGCAGCAGAACTTCCCTCGCCTGCATGGCTTTACGCTGCTCGACCCCGCCTGTATTTATCAAAACCAATGAGGCCATAATTCCCATAATCACAATGACGACCATTAGTTCTACTAAGGTAAATCCACGGATGTGATAAGGAGAACTGGTCATATCCAAACCTTAGACCAATTGCCCGACTGAATGCACGTGTTTGGGCAAGGCCAGAGCCTGATCAATATAAGCGACCCGCAAAGTATCTCGTGAACCCAGATAACGCTGATAGAAGCTGGAATTCAGAATTGCTGCCGCACCATAAGTCAGTGACCAGATTGAGGCCAGATAATCACGTACCGACATACTGCTATTGATGGAAGCCAGATAAGTTTCAGTCATACGGATAATCAGACGTAAACGCTGTTTACGCACCTGATAAAGTTCGCTAAACAGATGCTGAATTCCCACACCCGTTGTTGAAAGTCGTTCTTCAATCTGGTGAAACAGGACCGTACGTTCAGGATGATGTAAATGGTGCAGCATAAAGAAAGCCAGATGTTCAGGAAAAGCCTTGTCACTGTCCTGGATCATTTCCAGCAACATGCGCTCATTACGGATAATCAGCAGCATGTACAGTTCATCTTTACTTTGAAAGTGTTTATAGAGTGTCCCTTTGGCCAGATCAAGCTCGGCAGCAAGTGCATCCAGAGTCATGCCTGCTTCACCATTTTCCAGCAGAAGCTGCTCTGCCACTTGAAAAATTAAGATTTCTCTTGCTCGAAACTGAGCCTGACGATCCATCTTCACCCTATAACTCTCTTGTCTCTTATCTAACTTTATTTACTTTAAATTAAGCAGGTTCTCAAAGTTTTGCTTTGTGATTTCAGCCATTTCTTCTAGCGACTTATCATATACATCGCAAAGCGCTTTGGCTACATAAGGAACGTATTTAGGCTCATTAGATTTACCGCGATACGGCATAGGAGCCAGATAAGGACTATCCGTTTCAATCAGCACACGATCCAGCGGAACCTGCTTAGCAACGTCACGCAGATCCTGTGCATTTTTAAAAGAAATAATGCCTGAAAATGAAACATAGTAGCCGCAGTCTAAAACGGCTTTGGCGGTTGCCCAATCTTCGGTAAAACAGTGCAAAATACCATGTGTAGATTTTTCTGCACGAATGATGTCAACTGTATCGTGCTTGGCCACGCGGGTATGCACCACCACCGGTTTTTTCACGATTTGTGAAGCATGAATATGACGGGCAAAACAGTCTTTCTGTTCAGAAATGAAGTCGGTACTATGATAATAATCCAGGCCAGTCTCGCCAATTGCCCAGACTTTTTCAGGCTGCGCCAGCTCCACCAGATATTCTGTGGTGGCGCGCGCCATAGTGGCAGCTTCTTCACAAGGATGAACGCCGACGGTATAACCGACATCTGCATGACGCGCCGCAATCTTGGCCAGCTCGATATGATCATCCAGATCGACCGAGATACTCATGAACTTTGATACACCTGCTTCACGAGCCTGCGCAAGGGCCTGATCCAGATCACCATCATAAGGTGTTAAATCAAGCATCGTTAAATGACAATGAGTATCTACAAACACAATGAGTTTCCTACCAAAGGTAAATTAACTACATAGTGTAACTTTTACGTCCTACAGATTTAAGACCTGCAACCAGACGTTCTGCTTCATTTTTGAAAAAAACGCCTTTTTCACCTGTCAACTGGATCCCGAAGCCTTGTGGTTTGAGGCCATTTTGCTTCTGGGACACCCAGATCACTTTACCGGTTAACGGAATTTTCTGGCTTTGTTCAGGCAAAGTGGTTAATACAAAAACCTCCTCACCGAGTTTAACGGGCTGCTTGGAAGGAATAAAAAGTCCACCACCCACCACATAAGGCATGTAACTGGCAAAGAGCGTTTCCAGATCCGCTATATTGGCATGAATAATCCCGCCCATACGTGGTTGCATATCGTTTCCCCTTAATTAAAGATTCATCAGTTTGATACACAATTCATCGAGTACCAGATTACTTTGTACGTTCTGCTCGAGATATCGCTTGGCTTGCTGAAAATCTTCATAAATCTTAAAAAGTGTTTCTAATGAATATTGTTCGGCCAGCACATCGAAGTTCAAATCAATGTTTTTTACCGCCTGATTTAGCTTGACACAAATCAAATCGGACAACAAGTATTCAAACATTTGACCAAATTCACCAAAACTCAAGCTTTTATTCCACTTGGTCGCAATTGCCATCGGCATATTTTTTTGGGTGACCAGTTTGGTCCAGTCTGCCAGAAATTCCTGACGTAAAGGCAGCCAGCTACCTTGAGCCACTTCAACTGCCTGTAAAGGCATATGATTTGACAGGCTCATCAGCAGCTGTTGCTGGCTTGAACCTGCGTCAGGCAATTGTTGCTGCACATACGCACTAAACTGCTCAGCTGAAATCCGGTCCAAAGCAAAGTGTTGCAGGCGACTCCGGATTGTGGCCGGTAATTTCAGATAATGATCGGCGAGCAGGATAATAACAATATTTTCACCCGGCTCTTCCAGGGTTTTTAACAAGGCATTCGAAGAGGCAATATTCAGGGCTTCTGCCGGTTCAATCACAATGACCCGCCAGCCATCTACGGTCTGTTGCACAAAAGGCAAAAGATCGCGGATTTTTTCAATCCTGATTTTGGCGTTCTGTTTTTTATTGTCTTCATCCGTGCTGATGTGCACATAATTCGGATGGGTATCGGCTTTGAGCCACTGACAGCTGCCGCATTCACCACAGGCCCCGGCAGGCTGACGATTCAGGCACAATATCCAAGCCAAAAACTGCTGGCTAAAAGCTTCTTTACCGCAACCTTTTTTCCCATAAAATAATAACCCATGCCCCAGTTTGGGAAAACGGCCAGTCAACGTTTCCCAAACCTGTTGCTGCCATGGATAAATCTGTGCTTTGACATCAAAAGGCATGTATTTGACTCTTCTTAGGCAAAATGGGAAAGATCCATCTGATTCAATCGATCCAGATCTTCCTGGGTATCCACCCCTGGCGGCAAGCTGGCTTGGGCCACCGCAATGGCAATACGGTGTCCATTTTCCAGTACCCGTAATTGTTCTAGAGATTCCAGTTTCTCTAACACACCCATTTCCCAGGTCACATATTCTTGCAACAGTTTGACCCGATAGGCATATAGGCCTAAATGACGATAAGCCTGATCATGCAGCTTTGGTTCAGCCAGCTTGGCTCCCTCACGGTCATAAGGAATGGTGGCACGGCTAAAATACAGTGCTTGATTGTGTTTTGACATCACCACTTTAACAATGCTGTCACGCTTAAATTCTGCTAGCTGATAAATAGGCTCACATAGCGTCGACATCGAGCAGGTTGGCTGATCTTCCAACAACTGCGCCACCTGCTTCACCAGTTGTGCCGGCAGTAAAGGTTCATCGCCCTGCACGTTTACAATGATGTCATCACTCGCCCAACCCTTGATTCGAGCCACTTCGCTTAAACGGTCCGTACCGGAAGGATGATCAGCTGAAGTCAGCACCACATCCACACCTTCGGCTTGGCAGACTTCTGCAATACGTTGATCATCGGTCGCCACACACAGATCGTCAAAACCTTGCACTTTTTTAGCCTGATCGACCACACGCAGAATCATGGGACGTCCATGAATATTCAGCAAAGGTTTACCAGGTAAACGTGAACTCGAAAATCGTGCAGGAATGACTATATGTTTCATCGAAAATAAACCTTAGGAAATGGAAATACCCTGTTGGAGCAATTGCTGTTGTAATACCGAATAACAGGCATCAGACAAGACCGCATTTACCGGCACCACCCAGATTTCACGCTGATAATCTGGGTATTTCTGGAGCAATGTCATCATTTTGACCGCATCTTTTTCAGTGGTAATGATGGGATGATTATCTTCAAATTGCAGATCTTCAATTGCATAATCATGATGATCTGGAAATTCATGGCACTGGAACTGCTGCAAACCAAGGCTTTTTAGCGTCTGATAAAAACGTTGTGGAAAACCAATACCGACCACGGCATAAAAATTAGTTTCAGGATCAAAGCTTTTACTACTGTCCTGATTCAATAGATAAGGCTGTGAGGCGGCCAGATGCATATGTAAAGAAGAGGTCGGATTGGCGGCATGTTCAATGATGGTACCCGTCTCCAGCCGCGTCACCGGTTCACGCAGATAACCTTCTGGCAAGAGCTTCTGGTTGCCCAGACCGCGATTATTGTCCAGCACAATCCACTCAATCTGACGATTTAAAGCCCAGTGCTGTAAACCATCATCGCAGATCACCAGATCCAGCGCATGCTTTTCCAGTAAAAGCTCAATACTTTTCTGCCGATTAGGCCCTACGGCCATCGGCACACCGGTCGCCTGAACAATCAAGGCAGGTTCATCTCCCACCACCTCTGGTGCAGTATTTAAATCGACATAAGCAGGAAAAGCACCTTTCCCGCCATAGCCCCGGCTAATCACCCCGACCCGCACACCTTTTTGCGTTAAATACTCTACCAAGTGAATCAGTAAAGGAGTTTTACCACTCCCTCCTACTGTAATATTGCCAATCACCATAACCGGAACAGGAGCCGTATAACTGGTCTTGATTCCTTTGCGGTAAAGCCACTGATTGCTCACAAAACCCAGACGATAGAGCCATGACAACGGACGCAGCACCACCAGCCACTTTGCCTGTGCATTCCAAGCATCCTGAATGATCTGTGCCAAAGCCATGACTTAAGACTCCTCGAAGTTACGTTGATGCAGCTGATAATACGCTCCTTGACACGCGATCAGTTCGGCATGGCTGCCCTGCTCGACAATACGTCCCTGATCCATCACCACAATCCGGTCTGCATTTTCAATCGTGGAGAGGCGGTGAGCAATCACAATAGTCGTACGACCTTGCATGGCCTGATCAAAAGCACGCTGAATATAATATTCAGATTCATTATCCAGCGCACTCGTGGCTTCATCCAGAATCAGAATCGGTGCATCTTTCAAGATTGCCCGGGCAATCGCAATACGTTGACGCTGTCCGCCAGACAAGTTCAAGCCTTGAGCACCCAGAGGGGTATCATAGCCCTGTGGTAAAGCCATAATAAAATCATGCGCATAAGCCGCTTTAGCCGCTGCAATCACTTCTGCATCCGTGGCATTTTCCAGCTGACCATAGGCAATATTTTCACGTACAGTACGGTTAAACAGCACGACTTGCTGGTTCACCATCGCAATCTGGGTGCGTAAAGCGGTGAGCTCAAAATCAGTAATCGGTTTTTGATCCAGTAAAATCTGCCCCGAGCTCACTTCCTGATAACGGACCAACAGATTGACCAGCGAGGTTTTACCGGCACCAGAACGCCCGACCAGCGCTACGGTTTCACCTGCTTTAACTTTCAGACTGAAATCATGAATTGCATGATGGCCATCTGCATAGATCAGATTGACCTTTTCAAACTGGATCTCGCCTTTTAATGAATCGGTCAGCGTTCCGCTATTCTGCTCTTCCGGCATATCTAGAAGGTCAAAGACTGAATGTGCTGCTGCCATACCGCGCTGAATTTTCTCATTTACATCGGTCAAGGCTTTGATTGGTCTAGCCAGCATGCCGGCAGCGGTAATATAAGCCACAAATTCACCCGCAGAAGTGTCGCGTAGGATCTCTGGGCGCAAGGCAATAAACATCACAATGCTGAGGGAAATAGACATGATCAGCTGTACAACCGGACTGTTCAGCTGCTGTACCGCAACCATTTTCAAACCACGGCGCAGGTTTTCCATCGAGTTATAGCGAAAACGCTCCTGCTCATAACTCTGACCACCAAAACCTTTTACAACCAGATTGGCATTGACCGTTTCCTGCACCACATGGTTGACATCGCCCATCGTGTCCTGCACCTGCTGAGAAAGCCGGCGCATGCGTTTGGCCGCCTGACGAATAATCAAGCCGATGACTGGTCCAAAAACCAGAATACATAAGGTCAAACGCCAGTTGCTATATAGGAGATAGCCCAACAAAGCAATGGTGATCAAACCTTGCTGTATGATGGTTCTGAGTGCTTCTGTTGAGGCTCCTGTGAGCTGCTCGACGTTATACATGATTTTAGCCGTAATATGGCCGCTGGTATTGTCGAGAAAATATTGTGCGGGTAAACGCAATAATTTCGCAAACACTTCCTGCCGGATATTAAACACCAGATTACGGGAAATGACCGCCGTATAATAGCCACCCAGAAACAGCCCCAGACCACGGAAGAACATCAATATAACGACCAGGAAAGGGAAAAGTGAAGTAAAGCCCTGATCTCGATTTTCAATTGCCTCAATAATATGTTCCAGTAATTTGGCGACAGAAACCTCTGTTGCCGCATTAATGGTAAAACCCAGAAGAACAAGCAGTGCTATTCCCCAGAAGGGCTTTAAATAACTTAGCAGGCGAAGATAGACCTTGAAATCGTGCTTCACTAATAACCTCGAGTTGGTACTTTCGTACTGATATTGACATTCACAAAGCCAAGCTGCCCTGCTACATCCATGACACGAATAACATCCTGATGACTTGCTTTTGCATCCGCTGCAATCACAAACATTAAATCACGGCGCTCATTCGAAATCTGTTTAATTGCGGTATTAAGATCAGCCGCTTCTTTACTCGCTATAGACTGACCGTTGACCGCATAGTGACCATTGGCATCTACAATCACTTCAATTTTCTGATCAAAATTTTTCGGTGGCACCCCCTGTGCATCAGGCAATGTCAGGTTCATCCGGCTCATCTGGTTAAACGTGGTAGACAGCAATAAAAACACCAGAATAAACAGCAGACAGTCAATCATCGGCGTGAGATTGATATGCACATCCTCGACCTGATTGCGTTTAAATTTCATCGCCTGCTCCTAACCTGCTTTCTTGATGTGTTCTTTGACATCCGAAGCATGGCGGTAGAACAAGCTAGCATGAAACAAGGTCGCCTGCTGTTCAAGTTCTGCGACATATTCCTGTACCAGACGCTGAAAATAACGATGTGCAAACACCGCAGGAACTGCAATCAACATCCCAGCTGCTGTGGTGATCAGGGCTTTAGAAATTCCCGGCATCATCAGCACCGGATCACTGTTTGTGCCAATATCAATCATCAGAAAGGATTCAATAATTCCGATCACGGTTCCGAGCAAACCCAGCAACGGAGCTACTGCGCTTAAAGTCCCCAGAAAATTGATATTTTTTTCTAAATAGGTGATTTCCTGAGATGCCATCGCTTCCATCTGCGCGCGGGCATACTGCTCGGACTCATCACGTGCCTCTGCACCGACACTAAAGATCCGCCCCAATGCGCTGCTTTTTAAGGTCGCACTCTGCTGCAGCTTTTCGATGGCCTCATCTGCCCCCTGTGTCGGACCTATCAGAAGTGAGCTTGGCAGTACCAGACTCTTTTTTAAGCGAATGAGCCGCTCGACCGAAATTGCGACCATAAAAATCGAACACAATACCAGCGGCAGCATAAGCCAACCGCCTGCTTTGACCAATTCCCACATCTGATTTATTCCCCAATAAAAACAAATTATAAATTATTTATTCATCACCCAAAATTGCAAGAATACCATCCAGCTCTTCCAGAGAGTGATAGCTGATCACCAATTTTCCTTTACCTTGGCGGTTATAGTCAATTTTAACGTCTGCACTGAAACGTTCAGATAAACGCTGGCTTAATTGCTGAATATCCGGTGCGATTGCCGCTTTCTGCTTTTCTGTTTTAGGCATATTGAAATCACGCACCAGCTGTTCAGTCTGACGTACCGACAAACTCTTTTCAATCACCATATCGGCAACTTTCAGCTGATCTTTGGCTTTTAAGGTCAGGATGGCACGCGCATGCCCCATATCCAGCAAGCCCTGCTGCATAAAGTCCTTGACTTCTTCTGCCAAGGTCAACAGGCGCAGCAGGTTACTGACGGTGGTACGTGCTTTACCGACCGTATCGGCAATTTCCTGATGACTCAGACCAAACTCATCATGGAAGCGCTGCAAGGCCATTGCCTGATCAATCGGATTCAGATCCTGACGCTGGATATTTTCAATCAGGGCCAGTGCAATCGCCACCTGATCATTCAGATTACGGACAATTGCCGGAATCTCTGTCAGGCCCGCCAGTTGCGCCGCACGCCAGCGACGTTCGCCCGCAATAATTTCATATGGATAACGTTCATCATCGACCGGACGAATTACGATAGGCTGCATGATGCCATGCTTTTCAATCGAGGCTGCCAGTTCCTGCAAATCCTGTTCTTTAATATGACGGCGAGGCTGGTATTCACCACGTTTGAGCAAATTTACATCAATCTGTTTCAACTGGCCATGATCGAGGCCTTGAGCTTCAAGTTGTAATTTTTCTTTTTGAATTGATCCTAGCAAGGCATCCAAACCACGACCTTTGGCGAGTCCACGTTTCTTGACGGTCATGCTTTACTTCCTTTTTTCACTCTGCTTTTCTTTAATACTTCAGCCGCCAGATTTAAATAAGCGACTGCACCCTTTGAGCTTTTCTCAAAATAAATTACCGGCAAACCGTGTGCCGGAGCTTCTGCCAGACGGACATTACGCGGGATCACGGTGTCATACAGCTTTTGCCCAAAATATTGTTCGAGTTCTTCAGAAACATCACGAGTCAGGGCATTACGTGCATCATACATGGTACGTAACACACCCACGATTTGGAGTTCCGGATTCAGCGCCTGCTGGATCCGATCAATGGTCTGGGTCAGATCTGCCAACCCCTCCAGCGCATAGTACTCACACTGCATTGGAATAATCACGCCATCGACTGCAGCCAGAGCATTGACAGTAATCAGACTCAAACTTGGAGCACAGTCCACAATAATATAGTCGAATGCAGATTCGACTTCCTGCAATGCTTCGCGCAAAATGAACTCGCGCCCTTTTTGCTCCGCAATCGCCAGCTCTACCCCGGCCAGGTCACGGTTGGCACCTAAAACCTTATAACCGACTTCCGCCTTGGTAATAGCGGTTTCAATCGGCACTTCACCCAGCAATACGTCCGTAATCGAATACAGCAGGTCATTCTTTTGAATGCCTGAGCCCATGGTCGCGTTTCCCTGTGAATCCATATCCACCAGTAAAACACGTTTTTTTAACACAGCTAAGGATGCCGCCAAATTTACTGCGGTTGTGGTTTTACCGACACCACCCTTTTGGTTTGCAATCGCAATAATTTGTGCCATGTTGACCCCAATCCTTTGAAAATATCAAATATGTTTTAATAAAAGTAAATGACGCTGTTCGTCTAAACGCGGAACTTTCAGCTCAATAACCTGACAGCTAAACTCATCTTTTAATGCATCCACTTCATCGGCAGGAATCAAGCCTTTCATAGAGGCAATAATACTTTGCTCATGCATATACGGCCGAGAGGCATTGACAAAGTCAGTCAATGAGGCAAATGCACGACTGGTAATCACATCAAACTGGCCCAGCTCATTGATACTGTCTTCATTTTCTACACGGGTTTGTACCGCGATGACATTTTTTAATTTTAAATCAGCAATAAACTGCTTCAGGAAACGGATTTTCTTACCGTTTGAATCGAGTAGCACACATTCACGCTCCGGCTGACAAAGCGCAATAATCATACCCGGCATACCGCCACCTGTGCCAATATCCAGCAGACGACCTGCTGGCAGATCTTTCAAGATGCTCAGACTATCAAGCAGATGCTTGACCAGCATCTCCTTAGGATCACGAATCGCGGTCAAATTGTATGCTTTATTCCAAAGTACCAAAGCATCCTGGTACTTAAGTAATAAATTTAAAGCTTCATCAGACAGCACTAAACCTAAAGCCTGGCTACCCTGCTTTAGTTCTTGAAAAAACGTGTGCATAAACAATCAACGCTCGAAAAAGTTAGGTGGAAGTATACCGATTTCTCTATATTGGGACAGTAGGGAGTGCTTAGTGAATATTCACTTAAGTAGACTTCCCTTCACGGATCGCCAAATCCAGTGCAGTTAAACGTTCAGGTGTGCCCACATCCACCCAAAGACCGGATAGTTTAGAGGCAGCGACCTTGTTTTCCAGCATCGCCGCTTTTAATAAAGGTGCTAAAGGACGCTTTCCGGCCTCCAGTCCCTCAAACATTTTAGGATCAATCACCGATACACCGCTAAAGGTCAGGTTTTCACCTGTGACTGACTGCTCAAAGGTATATGCCTTTCCTTCAGCCAGCGTAAAGTCACCTTGCGGATGCTGCTCCGGATTTTGCACCAGAACCAGATGAGCCAGATTTTCAGCCAGCTCAATCTTTAATAGCGGCGCAAAATCCATCGTGGTCCAGACATCACCATTGACCAGAATAAATGGCTCATCTCCTAATAATGGTAAGGCATTGATAATACCCCCCGCCGTTTCCAAGCCTTCAGCCTCACGTGTCCAGCGAATATTGACACCAAACTGCGAACCATCACCCAGTGCACCAATCAGCACATCGGCCAGCCAGGCAGAGTTGATGACAATTTCAGTCACTCCAATCTGTTTAAGCTTTTCAATATGCCAAACAATTAAAGGCTTACCACCCACTTCAAGCAATGGCTTTGGTTTATAGAGAGTTAATGGACGCATGCGATTACCAAGGCCCGCAGCTAAAATCATGGCTTTCATTTAAGCAGCCACCTCGTATAAACCATATTTTGCTTCAAAGGCTGGCATGACTTTTTCATGCATGAATTGCATGAATGGCTGTAATTCTGCATACGGTTTGGTCTCTTGCAGCAGATACCACATCACCCGTGGCAGGTCTTTGAGATAAGCTGATTTACCATCGCGTTCAAACAAACGTACAAAAATACCCAAAATCTTGATATGACGCTGAATCGCCATCATATCGGCATCTTTTTTAAACTGCTCAAAATCACGTTCTTGCTTGGATGCTGCCGGTAACAGGTCGTAGAATATTTTAAACCACTGATAGACGCGGTCTGCATTCCACTGTACATAAGCATCACGAGTGATTGAAATCAGGTCATAGGTATCTGCACCGATCACCGCATCCTGAAAATCAATCACGCCCAGCTCAGTCTCATTCTCAATTTTCATCAGGTTACGGCTATGAAAATCACGATGTACAATCACTTGTGGCTGTGCCAGAGCCGCATTGGCCAGAATTGCAAAAGTACGTTTAATCAGAGCAGTATCAGCTTCTGTCGGCTGAATTTCTAGAGCTGGCAACATCCAGTCCGTCAGCAACTCCATTTCTGAAATCAGCTTTTCATAAGAATAGACAGGAAGCTGACCTTCTCCCGGGATTGATTGTAACTGGATTAACTGCTTAAAACTCTGCTCATAATAGGCATCCACCGTTTCATCATTCAGCAGATTGGACAGCAATACATCACCAAAATCTTCTAGCAGCAAAAAGCCTTGTTTCAAGTCTTTGGACACGATATGCGGAACGCGAACGCCATGTGCATCAAAAAACTCATCAATCGTCACAAAAGGCACACAATCTTCTTTTTCTGGAGGTGCATCCATGAGCATAAATGTTTTATTATTCAGTTTGATTCGTGCATAACGACGGAAGCTAGCATCGCCTGCTAAAAAATGAGTTTCAAACTGATCTGAACCAAGTACAGAGGCAATCCAGGATTGTATTGATTGTTCGCGTGGTGTGTTCATTTGCAATATATTCTAATACAGGCTGAGTTTTTAAAGTGCTAAGTGTAGCTACTTATCAACTTTTTCTCTATGATGCGACAATAATTAATTGCGATAAAAGCATGATTGGTTAATGAGACAAATGAAGCATCACTTTAAAATCAACCCTCTAGCGACTGCGATCTTAACCCTTTTATGTGGCAGCTCAGCATCAAGCTATGCTGCATCAACTGTCTCATCCGATGTAAATGCAGAACAACTCAAACAGCACATTAATGAGACCTATCCAGGTGAAGCATTTTTCTCCCAGTATTATATCGACAAGTCTGCTCCAGAAGCCCAGCAGCGCCAAGGCAAAGCGTTAAGTTCAGCTTATTGTGAGGGTGCCTGGATTACCCCGATTTCACCGGATACACCGGCGATTGATCCAGAACAGGCGACTTCGACTATTACGGCAGATTATGGACATTATAATCCGACAGGTGATTCTTATCTGGAAGGTAATGTACTTATAGACCAGCAAGGCCGCCAGATTCGTGCAGAAAGAGTCACCATTGATCAGACTCAAACCTATGCCCAGGCAGAAGGACATGTGCAGCTTGCACAGGGCGGCCTGATCTCGCAAAGTGATGATATCAATTATAATTTAAAAACCCAGCAAGGCGACCTGAACAACAGTTTTTATATTTCAGAACAGCAACATGCCCATGGCCGTGCAGAAAAGATTGCCAAAACCTCAGACAATACCCTCGAGCTGGAAAATGCCACTTATTCCACCTGTCCACCTGAGCAAAAACCGACCTGGAAAATTCAGGCAGACGAAATCAAGCTAAACCAGGAAACCGGGCGCGGGGAAACTCGCAATACCAAACTATACGTTAAAGACGTTCCCGTTTTGGCGGTGCCTTATTTCAACTTCCCGATTGATGACCGCCGCACGACAGGTATTCTCACCCCAACCTTTGGCTTTACCAATGATGGCGGCCTGGAACTTGGTGTACCCGTCTATTTAAATCTGGCGCCACAATATGATGCGACTGTGACGCCGCGGTATATCGGTGACCGTGGTGCGATGCTGGATGCGGAGTTCCGCTACTTAACTGAAAACTTTGGTGCAGGCCAGATCTGGGGAGGCTATCTGCCGTCCGACGAAAGCTATGACAATGAAGACCGGAAAAACCTGCATTTCCTGCATAACTGGCAAATCAATGATCAGTTTTCTACCCATTTAGAGTATAACTATGCGTCGGACAAAGATTTTTTCTCTGATCTGGACAACAACCCCGATTCAAAAACTGACCTAAACCTGCGCCGTGCATGGGAACTGAACTATCAAAATGGTATTCCTGGACTGAAAGCGCTCTTCAAAGTTGAAGATTTCCAGACGCTTGATTCGAGTGTGTCCGATGAAGACCGCCCTTATGCCCGTTTGCCACAGCTTTTGGTGAATTATAAACGGGGCAATCCGCTTGGTTTCGAGGCTGAGTTTAATAACGATACCGCCTATTTCCAGAAAGATCTGAGAAATATTAAAGAGGCCAATCCAAATGGTACTGTTTATCAACCAAGTGGAACGCGAATCTATAATGACTTTTCGGTACGTTATAATCATCGTACGCCGTGGTCATTTATCATTCCAGAAGTATCTGTCCGTAACATCAATACTTTTTATGATGAAGAAACTCAGAACCGCAGCTCATCCAGTGAGAACCATTCGGTGGTGGTACCAGAATTTACGCTGGATACGGGCCTGACCTTCGAAAAAGAAGGGCGTTATTTACAAACCTTAAGCCCTCGCCTGTTCTATGCTTATTCACCCTATGAAAATCAGCAAAACCAGCCGAATTTTGACTCAGTGGTGGCATCAATTAATTATGATCAACTATTCAGTCCACGCCGTTTTTATGGCCATGACCGTTTAGAAGACAATAACTTCGCATCTTTAGGGCTGAGCTACAGCCTATTTAATGAAGACGGTCTAGAGCGTTTACGTGCCAGTATCGGCCAAAGTTTCTTTTTTGAAGACCGCCGTGTAACCCTGGAACAAGACACGGATAAGTTTGACCGTGAAAGCCATACTGGCCCTGTGATTCAGCTAACCAGCCAACTTTCCAGCAATCTCCATGTCAATCTTAACTCCAGCTGGATGTCCAATGGCGATAATGCCCAGCGCGATTTGCAGGTTTATTATACGGGTGACCAGGGCAACCTGTATAACTTAGGCTATTTCTATCGCAAAGATATTCCAGAGCGCCAGGATCGTTATGATCAGGTGGTGGGCTCATTTATCCAGCCCATTGCCAACAACTGGCGTCTGGTTGGACATGCCCAGTTTGATCTGGACAATAGCGTGGCACGTGAATATTTACTTGGCGTAAACTATGAGTCATGCTGTTGGGGCATGTCGGTATATGGACGTTCATATTATAATGACCTGGACGATGTGAATGATTCAGGCGTCAAAGCCAAACGCGCAATTATGGCTGAAGTGACCTTGAAAGGCCTCGGTGGGTTAAGCAACAAACTCACTTCATTACTAGAAAATCGCATTCTAGGTTTTAACAATATCAATCAAACTTGGACAGAACGTTAATGAAGACAAAACAGTTAAAACATTTTTTTAAAGCGACCGCATTGGCACTGTGCCTTTCTTCAGCAATGACCACGTTTGCTATTGCTCAACCTAAAGATGAAGTCGTAGCTGTTGTCGACAATAGCGTTATTCTGCGTAGTGATCTGGCCCAAAGCGTAGCTGAAGTTACTCACCAGCTGAAAAAGCAGAACAAGCAGGTGCCACCCCAGCCCTATTTAGAGCAGCAGGCGTTGGAACAACTGATTTTACGTCAGGCACAACTGGAACAAGTGAAACGCTATAACATCCGTCCAGACGAAAAAGCGTTAAACGAAGCTGTATTGAAAGTTGCCCATGACTCTGGGTCATCGAGCCTCGAAGCCTTTCAGCAAAAACTGGATGCTATGGCACCAAATACCTATGCGTCTTTGCGTAACCGCATTGCGGAAGACTTGGCACTTAACCGCCTGCGCCAGCAAATTGTGACATCACGTATCCAGATTAGTGATCAGGACGTGAAAAACTTCCTGAATACACCACAAGGTCAAGCTTTGCTCGGCAGTCAGGTGCATGTCTTGCATTTACGTATTACAGGCGAACATGCTGCACAAGTGGTCAACCAGGTAAAAAATGAGCTGAGCAAGACCAACGATATTCAGGCTATCAGCAAAAAATATACCAGCGCTGATGTGCAGGTTGAAGCTGCTGATATGGGCATGCGCAACCTGGCAGAAGTGCCAGCCGAGCTTGCCGCACGTATTACGACGCTACAGCCTGGCCAGACCTCAGAACCGATTACGGCTGCTGACGGTGTACATATACTCAAGCTTCTGGAACGTAAAGGTGGTGAGAAAAAGGCGCTTGTTCCCCAGTACCTCACTCGGCATATTCTAATTCAGCCATCTGAAGTGGTAAGCCCTGAAAATGCCAAACAAATGATTGACAGCCTGTACAACCGCTTAAAACAGGGCGAAGACTTCACCGTGCTGGCTTCCACTTTCTCCAGTGATCCGGGTTCGGCCCGTGATGGCGGCAGCTTGGGCTGGGTAAGTCCGGGAGTGATGGTACCTGAGTTTGAAGAACGCATGAAAAATACACCTGTTGGCCAATTTAGCACACCATTCCAGTCTCAGTTTGGCTGGCATATTCTGCAAGTGACTGATACCCGTCAACAAGATATGACTCAGGAATATCAGGAGCGTATGGCACGCCAGATTTTGGGTGAGCGCCAATTTGATGCCGAACTGGACAGCTGGTTACGCGAAATCCGCAACAATGCTTATATTGAAGTTAAAGATCCGCAGCTTGACCCTAAACGCAACAATAAAGATTAAGGCGAAATTAACACGCCAGCTCTAAAACCTAATGCCGGTCAGTTTCAAAATTGACTGGCATTTTTTATTTCTTAAATTCTCGGGTGAAATGCAATAGAGCGTGATTTCTTAAAGCTCTAAGTTCATTTATAAATACTTCCACAGAATACTTAAAACCCACTCTTTCTTATTACTTCATTCAATTCCGATATAAAAAACAGTAAAGAAAAATCCTGTATTTACAACATATTTCTTTTAAAAAGATTTTATAAAATAAAAGCTTTTTATGAACCCTATTGCTGAATTATTTTGGACGATCTCTGCAAAAAAATTAATAAATCTTTAGAAAAAGTTTTAATTTCTGATTAAAAATTCAGCCTTAAGCTTGACTGAAATAATGACTATGGTCATCTCATTCTATCAATCTGGGTTTAGGTTCTTTAAATATTTTTATTGAAATGAATCAACTAATTATTGTGAGTGAGTCATATTTGGTGAGTTCAAAATTCTTGCTGAATATTTCACTAGAGCAGACTGAGACTATTTGTTAAGTATGAGCTAGCATTGCCATTAATCGCCATTACCTTCTAACAATCTTCTACCGATCCTTACAATTCAACTATACATCTTCAATGCCGGTTGGCATAAGTTCAAAACATAAGATAATAAATATTCAGTGGAGGAAAGCATATGCAAAACCTGCTAACCGTGATCTCATGGACGTATAGCCCTTCCAGCCGCCACCTGAAAATTATTTATAGTAATGGCGATATTGAACTGTACCATCCAGTTCCAGAATTTGTGTATAACAATCTGTTAAGACGTCAAGATAAAACGGCCTTTATACAAAAATATCTTGAATATAATCTACACTTTAACCGGATCGGTATTTATTAAAAGTCCACCAGACTAGCTGAACTATAAATTACTACGGAGTAACCTGCACAGACAGGAATATCTTGAGCATAAAATATAAATCCTGCTGAATCAGAGGAAAAATCAACTGCTTCAGCATGAGAAATGGGCTGATCAACCACCCATAAACCAACATTTGGCTTGAGTCATCGAGCCAAATGGCATCAACAAGAATAATAAGCCTTTCGTTCAATATCCAGTAAAATACCATTAAACATGCTTTATGCTGCTTCTTGATACAACGTGTGGAACCTTCTCCCTGCCATCTCTGAATGCTTAAAGTGCTCGCACCAGCTTAAACCGCTCTACCTCACGATCATCCGGGCAAGTAATTGTTTCTGTAAACATCAATAGTGGCCGAACCCAAATCGAATAATCACCATATAAACACTGATAAACCACCAATTTTTCTTCAGTCTCACTATGGGTCGCGACATGCAGCACCTGGTAAAGTTGCCCCTTATAATGCTGATAAATTCCACGTTGTAAGTCCATCGATCTGCTCCTTAAAACTCACGCTATATTAGCTAAAAAATAGTAATTTGCCGGCTAAGTTTACTTGAAAAATTAATTATTCATGCCATATATACGTCTGAAATTCATCATGAATCCCTCTATTAATTAACAAATACGATTAAACTAACAAAAATAAACTGTTTTGCCTATTCATGCATTTCTATTATCATTTACTTATCAAATAAATTTTACTCCCTTGGAGATGTTAGCAATGTTGGATCAAAATACTTCCGCCCAACTCAAAACCTTACTTGAACGCCTTAAAGCACCTATTGAGCTGGTGGCCACTTTAGATCAATCAGATAAATCTGCCAAAATCAAAGAACTGGTAGAAGAAGTTGCTGCTCTGTCTGATCGGGTGACTGCCCGTTTTGATGGTCAGAACAAACGTGTACCCAGCTTTGGAATTGCCAAAGCCGGTGAACAGCCACGGGTGTTCTTTGCAGGTTTGCCAATGGGCCATGAGTTTACTTCCCTGATTCTGGCATTGTTACAAACCTCGGGTTATGCCCCGAAAGTCTCTGATGAGGTGCTGGCTAATATTAAAAGCCTGAATATCCAGTCTGACTTCGATGTCTTTGTCTCTTTAAGCTGCCATAACTGTCCGGATGTGGTGCAGGCACTCAACCTGATTGCCATCTATAACCCGG
>NZ_JAMXYB010000015.1:0-60014 GCF_024129495.1 Acinetobacter sp. S4400-12
CTGCAGGTGCATTTATCCTTGCAGATAAGGGTTATCAGGGAATTTATACAGTGTATCCAAATAGCTTGTTGCCATTAAAAGCAAAGAAGCGCTGTAAACTGGATCCTGAACTAAAAATCTATAATCAGCAAATCAATAAAAGAAGAATTGGGATTGAGCATGTATTTGGCAGTTTGAAAACTTTCAAAATTCTTGCTGAGCGATATCGCAATCGAGGCAAAAGACTGGGATTAAGATTCAATTTAATTGCGGGAATCTATAACTTGGAGCTGAGTAAAAAATGACTTATGAAAGAAATCTATTGTCTTCACTATATTGTATATAAAGTTATACTTACTTGAAGCTCTTCTTAATATTCGTAGGTCGCTGTTTTAATAAAGAAATGTATCTCAATAGAAATTAATTAACAATTTCTTTGCTTATGATGGAAGTTTTTCTACTTTAGAAAGTATAGAATCTTTGTTATTGCTTGTATAAATTTGGTCTATCGTATTAATTTTTCCACTAACTATCATAAATAGAGGCAGACATGGAACTAAAACTGCTAGAGGTCGGACAGAATACGGAGCAACTAAGCTCGTGCCGTATATCTCTCATTTTAGGTGTCTATACCTCCAATAACTTATTAGATACCTTTTGTAAGATTTCCCGAAGGATTTTAGGCGTTAAAACCAGTATTCTGGGCTTTCATGGTGAACCCTATATCTGGTACAGCTGTGCACAGGGTTTTCGTGCCCTGCACGCACTTCAAGAGCAAGAGCTACCCTTTAAAGAAGCAGATGTGGTGACCCAGTTGCATCCTGATTACGCCGAGCTTTCCCAGTATGTTAAAAATCTTGGAGTCGCTCATCAGCGCTTGGTGGCTTTCAATCTTAAAGAAGCTGCCAATTCCTCTTTAGGGCAAGTGGTTTTCTTTGATGATGAAACTGCGCCTTTCGATCCTGAAGATGTGGCCACGGTCAAACAGTTGGCAGAGAGTCTGGTGGGCCGGATTCGCCTGAGCGCAGAATATGATGAGTTGAAAGAGTTGCATGAACAGCAATGTGCGTTGAATTTCAGTAAGACCAAATTCTTTCAGATTATCGCCCATGACCTGCGAGCGCCATTCCATGGCTTGCTGGGTTTTTCAGAAGTCCTGTCGCAAGAGCGCGATACTCTGGATGAGGCCAGTGCACAGAATATTGCTGACTATTTATATGACACGGCTCAATCGACCTATAATCTGCTTGAGAGCCTGTTAACCTGGGCGATGGCTGAGGGTGGACGCTTTGTTTATCATCCAATTAATTATGAGCTGAAGCAGTCCAGTAAAATTGTCTGTGACGTGCTGAAGAGCCTGGCTTTGAAAAAGAATATCGAGCTTATCGATAATATTCCGGAAAGTATCAAAGTCCATGCCGACATTAATATGATCACCTCGGTATTACAGAACCTGGTATCCAATGCCCTTAAATTTACTCCGGTAAATCAAGGCGGGCAGGTGATTCTGGATGCTGAGATGGAGGGTGAGCAAGTCAAGATTACGGTTCAGGATACAGGTCTGGGTATGACTGACGAGCAGATACAAAATCTGTTCAAACCGAATCTGGTTGTCACGGTCAAGGGAACGAGCGAAGAGAAAGGCGCCGGTCTGGGGCTGGTGCTGTGTAAACGTTTTATTGACCTAAATCAGGGGCAGATCAGAGTAGAGTCAAGAGAAGGTCACGGCACCACTTTTACTGTACATTTGCCGAAAGTGATTAATGAACACCAGGCTTTGGTGATTGAAGACCGGCAGTTAGAAAAATCCTGAAAATAGGTCAGTTTCAGCCTAAAACATTCCCCCTGAGATCGAACACCTGCTATAACTAAGCAAAAAGTTTCAGGGGAAGAATGGAGCGATGAACGCCGTCCAGTTGCAGAAAACCTTAAGAGCCAGCCAATATGCTGAGCAGGTACTTGTCAAGCATCAGGCCAGCTTAGAGCAGGATTATGCGGTTGATCAGTTTCAGGGTTTCCTGAGTAGGACCGATATTGATCACTTGATTCAGGCTGCTGTCGGGCAGATACAGGATGAAGCTGAATGGATGCGCGCCTTGCGTCTGCTCCGTGCTCGCTTGATGTTCCGCTGGATCTGGCAGGATGCCAATCAACTCACCCATGTGGTTCAGCTCACCCGCGAACTCTCCGATTTTGCCGATGCTGCCATTTGTGTCGCCAAAGATTTTGCACGTATTTCGCTGGTTGCCAAATATGGTGAACCGATCGGGTATAACGGCAAGGTGCAGGACCTGATTGTCATCGCCATGGGGAAATTGGGGGCACAAGAACTTAATCTTTCTAGTGATATTGATCTGGTTTTCGCCTTTGATGAACAGGGTGAAAGCAATGGACGTAAATGCATTGATGTGCAGCAATTTTGTATTCTGTGGGGACAAAAACTTATTCATCTGCTGGACCAGATTACAGCCGATGGTTTTGTCTTTCGGGTGGATATGCGCCTGCGCCCCTGGGGGGAGGGTTCTGCATTGGCCATTAGTCATGTCGCCTTGGAGAAGTACCTGAGCCAGCATGGCCGTGAATGGGAGCGCTATGCCTGGATTAAAGCACGTATTGTCAATCCGAGTCCGGAAGGTGATGAACTGCTGGACATGACCCGTCCTTTTGTATTCCGTAAATACGTCGATTACAGCGCATTTGAAGCCATGCGTGAAATGAAAGCCATGATCGAGCGTGAAGTACAGCGCCGGAATATTGAAGATGATATCAAGCTCGGTGCCGGTGGTATTCGCGAAGTCGAATTTATTGTGCAAGTGTTCCAGTTGATTTATGGCGGCGCCAAACTGGAACTGCAAGACCGTCAGTGCCTGGTAAACCTAAACCATCTGGATGATGCGGAGTTGCTGGATGAGCAGGCGGTGGCTGATCTGGAAGATGCCTATCTGTTCCTGCGTCGGGTGGAGCACGCCATTCAAGCCTTGAATGACCAGCAAACCCAGTGTCTGCCGGTTGAGCCAGATTTGCGCCAGCGTTTGGTCGATACCTTGGGTTTTGCAGACTGGTCTGAATTTATGCATGTTCTGGATCAGAAACGTGCCAAGGTCACCTATCAGTTTGAGCATTTGATTAAGGAAACCGGGCCAGATCCTGAAATCAAAAGTTTTGCCCAACTCGAACAGCGACTTGATGAAGTATTGGATGATTCTGCCAAAAATTTGGTGCATGAATTCTGGTATGGACATGCCTTAAAAAAATTACCTGCCAAGGCCACTCAGCGTCTTAAAACCTTTTGGCCTTATCTGATCGAAGCGATTCTGAAATCAGATAAACCGAAAACTGCATTGGTTCGGCTGATGCCGCTGGTCGAATCTGTAATGCGTCGTACCGTCTATCTGGTGATGCTCATCGAGAGTAAAGGCGCTTTACAGCGACTGGTTAAAATGGCAACGGTCAGTCCGTGGATTTGTGAAGAACTTACCCATTATCCGGTCTTGCTGGATGAGTTTCTATCTATGGATTTTGAACTGCCTAAACGTCAAGATCTGGAAGATTCTTTACGCCAGCAATTGCTGCGTATTGAATTGGACCAGATTGAAGACCAGATGCGTGTACTGCGCCTGTTTAAAAAATCCAATGTACTAGCGGTGGCCGCTAGTGATGTACTGGCGGAAAGTCCGCTGATGAAAGTCTCCGATGCCCTCACGGATATTGCGGAAGTATCGGTGAATGCCGCCTTACAGCTGGCCTATCAGATTACCGTGAAAAAACATGGTTTCCCGCTAGATGCGGAAGGCCAGCGTTGTACCTTAGATCATATGGCTTTTACCGTGATTGGTTATGGTAAGGTCGGCGGGATTGAACTCGGTTATGGCTCGGATCTGGATCTGGTGTTTATTCACTATATGGATGAACAGGCTGATACCAACGGGCTAAAACCAATTAGTGGTTTTAAATTTGCGATGCGTGTGGCGCAAAAGTTTATGTCATTGATGACGACACAGACCTTGGATGGCCGCGTCTATGAAGTCGATACCCGTTTACGTCCATCTGGCGAAGCAGGCCTGCTGGTCACCAGCCTGAAAGCCTTTGAGCATTATCAGCTGAAAAGTGCCTGGTTGTGGGAACATCAGGCGCTGGTGCGTGCGCGCAGTATTGCCGGTGAGCGTTGCCTTCGGGACAAGTTTGAGCAGCTACGCTGCCGGATTCTGACCCAGCCGCGTGAACAGGCACATGTACGTGCCGAAGTACTAAAGATGCGCCAGAAAATGAAAGACCATCTCGGTTCATCCAACGAGCAAAAAAAAGATGGAATTTTTCATTTAAAACAAGATGCAGGTGGTATCGTTGATATCGAATTTATGGCACAGTATGCGGTATTGGCTTGGAGTGGGACGAATAAAGATCTCGCCCATTACTCCGACAATGTAAGAATCCTTGAGGATGCCGCAAAGACAGGTTGCTTATCCAGCAACGATGCGACTGCTCTGATTCAAGCTTATCTCCGTGAACGCGCAGAGAGCCACCGCTTAGCCCTTGCAAATCAATCCATGCAAGTGTCTGCAAGCGACTGGCACGATACCCGAATGACCGTTTGCAAGTTATGGCAAAGACTGATTGATCCAGCTGCAGCATTTGCGCTGGAGAGTGAATAATTGTGAAAAATTGGAGTTTGTGGCATGAATTTGGCTGATCGTGATGGTTTTATTTGGCAAGATGGACAACTGGTTGACTGGCGTGAGGCAAAAACTCACGTATTAACACATACCTTACATTACAGTATGGGGGTGTTTGAAGGTGTCCGTGCTTATGAAACCCCGAATGGAACGGCTATTTTCCGTCTAAAAGAACACACCAAACGTTTATTGAATTCTGCCAAAATCTATCAAATGAAAGTTCCATTTGATCAGGCAGCATTAGAACAAGCTCAAATTGATGTTGTTCGTGAAAATAAATTAGCATCTTGCTATTTACGTCCAATTATTTTTATTGGCTCTGAAAAGCTGGGTATTGCGGCAACAGACAATACTATTCATGCTGTGGTTGCAGCGTGGAGCTGGGGTGCTTATCTGGGCGAAGAGGCGATGGCGAAGGGGATTCGTGTGAAAACCTCTTCATTTACTCACCACCATCCGAATGTGACCATGTGTAAGGCGAAAGCTTCTGGTAACTATACCCTGTCTATCCTGGCTCATCAGGAAGTTGCACATTCGGGTTATGACGAAGCAATGCTGCTTGATCCACAAGGTTATGTATGCCAAGGTTCAGGCGAAAACGTCTTCCTGGTACGTGATGGCGTCATCCATACGCCTGATATTGCCGGTGGTGCACTGGATGGGATTACCCGTCAAACCATTATTACTATTGCCAAGGATCTGGGTTATGAAGTGGTAGAGCGCCGTATTACCCGGGATGAGTTCTATATTGCTGATGAAGCATTCTTTACCGGTACTGCGGCTGAAGTAACACCAATCCGTGAATATGATGACCGTCAAATTGGTGAAGGTGTCCGTGGTCCGATTACCACTCAAATCCAGAAAGCCTATTTTGATGCAGTTCAGGGCAGAGATCCTAAATATGCACACTGGTTAACTTATGTGAAATAAGATACTCAGTAATAAAAAAGGACTCATTCGAGTCCTTTTTTATTACTTGAAGAATTTATTAAATCTGATAAAAATCCCGATACCAGTCCACAAATTGCTTCACCCCATCGTCAACAGAAACAGAAGGTTTGTAACCTACACTTTGTTCAAGAGCAGAACTGTCGGCTAAAGTATCAGGCACATCCCCTTCCTGTAAGGGAAGCATTTCGATTAGGGCTTTTTTGCCAACAGAGTTTTCAATAGCTCGTATAAAGTCAATTAATTGTACGGGTGTACTATTGCCAATATTAAAAATCCGGAATGGTGCATTACTGGTTGATGGATCTGGATGATTGCTATCCCAAGTTAGGTTAGGCTCAGCAATTTGGTCACTGGAACGGATTACACCCTCAGCAATATCCTCGACAAAAGTAAAGTCACGGGTATGGTTGCCGTGGTTAAAGACTTGAATCGATTTGCCTTCTATAATGTTTTTGGTAAATTTAAAAGGTGCCATATCTGGGCGCCCCCAAGGACCATAGACAGTAAAGAAGCGTAAGCCTGTAGTTGGCAGTTTGAATAAATGGCTATAACTATGAGCCATCAACTCATTGGCGCGTTTGGTTGCTGCATAGAACTGAATGGGATGATTCACGCCCTGCTCTTCACTAAACGGCATTGTGGTGTTGGCCCCGTAAACACTACTTGTGCTCGCATAGGTCAGATGGGGTGTCTTGGCATAGCGGCAGGCTTCAATAATATGGGTAAAACCGACAATATTACTTTCGACATAACTCATCGGATTTTCAAGAGAATAACGCACACCTGCCTGTGCAGCCAGATGAATCACCCGGTCAAACTGGTGTTCCTGAAAACATCGATCCACTGCTGTCTTGTCTGCTAAATTGGCATGAATGAAATTAAACTGCCCTGTACTTTGCTCAGCTGTTGTAACCAAGTGGTCTACACGGGCCTGTTTTAAAGCAGGATCATAGTAGTCATTCATATTATCGAAACCGACTACATCATCACCACGTTCAAGCAGTTTTTTGGAGACGTGAAAGCCGATAAAACCCGCTGCTCCAGTTACAAGGACTTTCATTCATCACCTCCAAAAATATCACGGGTATACACTTTTTCTTCAACATCACTGAGATCTGCTGAGCGACGGTTAGCAATGATGACATTTGCTTGTTGTTTAAAAGTATTGAGATCGGTCACTACTTTAGATTTAAAAAACTCAGTTTCTTTTAGGCTGGGTTCATAAATAATGATTTCAATGCCTTTGGCTTTCAGTCGTTTCATCACACCTTGAATGGCTGAAGCACGGAAATTATCTGAACCACTTTTCATAACCAAACGATAGATACCCACTACAGATGGGTTTTTGGCAAGAATTGAATCGGCAATAAAATCTTTACGCGTACGGTTAGAGTCGACAATTGCCTGAATCAGATTGCTTGGAACCTGATGATAATTGGCCAGTAGTTGCTTGGTATCTTTTGGTAGACAGTAGCCACCATAACCAAAAGAGGGATTGTTATAATGATTGCCAATACGTTGATCTAAACATACCCCTTCAATAATCTGGCGGGTATCAAGATCAAAGGTTTGTGCATAGGTATCCAGTTCATTAAAATAAGCAACACGCATCGCCAAGTAAGTATTGGCAAATAACTTGATCGCTTCGGCTTCGGTAGAATCAGTAAACAGGATTGGGCTGTCTTTTTTAATAGCGCCTTCAATCAGCATGTCAGCAAATAACTCAGCACGTTCTGATTTTTCTCCGACAATAATCCGTGAGGGATATAGATTGTCATGCAGTGCTTTGCCTTCACGTAAAAATTCTGGAGAGAAGATAATATTGTCGGTATCAAACTTTTCTTTTACTGCTTTGGTAAAACCGACCGGCACGGTAGATTTGATAATCATCACGGCTTGAGGATTAATCTTAATTACATCACCAATGATACTTTCAACACTTTGAGTATTGAAGTAATTAGTCTTGGTATCGTAATCCGTCGGTGTGGCAATAATGACAAAGTCGGCATGCTGATAAGCTTCAGCTTTGTCGGTGGTTGCACGGAAATTGAGTTGCTTTTCTATCAAGAATTTAGAAATATCTTCATCCTGAATTGGAGAGATTTTTTGGTTTAACATCTCGACTTTGCTGTCAATAATATCCAATGCAATAACTTCATGATGTTGTGAGAAGATCATGGCATTGGAAAGGCCGACGTAACCGGTACCTGCAACTGCTATTTTCATATCAACCTGGTTTGTATTCTTTATTTAAGGAGCTTATCTATAACCTGATAAAGGTTGGCGAAAGCGATATTGCATCATATCACAAAGTATTTTTAGTGTTATGAAAGCATTAAAAGCAATATGATAACTTTGCTTTAGAGGTGGTATTATATGAGGTAGAATGCTGGCGGAAGATGAATACATGCAGGACAAGGTAAACGACTCACTCTCCAATCAGGCTCCAATGCAGTCTGAACAGAATATAGTGCTGTGCATGAAGTGGGGCACGAAATATGGGGCAGAGTATGTTAATCGTCTCTATAATATGGTTAAACGTCATACGACGGTTGACTTCAAAATGGTCTGTCTGACTGATCGTACTGAGGGCATTGATCCAGCTGTTGAATGTTTTCCTATTCCACCATTAGCTTTACCACCCGGTAGTCCTGAACGTGGCTGGAATAAACTTTCGACCTTTGAACCAGATTTATACGGGCTACAAGGTAATGCCTTATTCTTAGATCTAGACGTGGTCATTGTTGATAATATTGATGAGTTTTTTACATACCCCGGTGATTTTTTAATTATTCATGACTGGAAGCGGCCGTGGCGGATTACCGGAAACAGTTCTGTTTACCGTTTTAAACTGGGGGCTTTTCCAGGGCTTTTACCTTATTTTCGCGAAAACTTTGAAGAAATTCGAAAAAAATTTCGTAATGAACAGGCTTATCTGTCTTGGTATGTCGATCGTGAAGGCCAGCAGACTTATTGGCCAGATAGTTGGTGTAAAAGTTATAAATATCATTGTCTACAAAAGATTCCGATGGCTTATTTCAAGCCGCCAGTGAAGCCTGAAGGTGCCAAAATTATTATTTTTCATGGGGAAATCAATCCACCGGAGGCTATTAATGGTGGAGGCGGCAAATGGTATCGCTATGTATTGCCTTCACAGTGGATTAAAGATGCATGGCAATAATCCAGTACGCTCAAGACTGATTTTTTAAAGTGATCAAGCAAATGCAGAACATTGATATCGTGATTGCCTGGGTAGATGGTAATGATATTGAATTGAAAAAAAAGCGCCATAAGTATTTGACTGGTGAAGATGCGTCGGATGCGATTAGTGATACCCGTTTTGCCAGTAATAATGAAATTTATTACAATGTCGCCTCAATCCTGAAATATGTGCCTTTTTATCGCAATATTTTAATTGTGACCGATAACCAGCGACCCGCGTTTATTGATGAGTTTGCAGCTCAAGGTCTGTGTTCAGCCGATAAAATCCGGATTGTGGATCATCGTGAAATTTTTAGTGGTTATGAGCAATATCTGCCTACTTTCAATACTCGGTCTATTGAAAGTATGCTCTGGAATATTGAAGGACTATCAGATTACTTTATTTATCTGAATGATGATTTCTTCTTTAACTCAACCGCTCATATTGAAGACTTTCTACAAGGTGAGCATTTGGTAATTTACGGTCATTGGCAGAATAAGCTGGCTTTAAAAACCAAGCTGAAATATCGCCAGTTTATGAATAAACAATTTGCTAAGCCTATTCAACCTAAACATATGATTGCACAAATGCTGGGTGCGGATATTTTAGGTTTTAACAAATTTTTTGAAATCCATCATTATCCACATATCGTTGATCGTCAGATTTTGAAAGATTACTTATTGTCGCATCCTCGATTACTGGAAACTCAGGTCAAGTTTAAGTTTCGTAGTGTGGAGCAACTTAATCCAATCTCACTTATGAATCATCTTAAAATTCAGAAGCAACAGGTTGAACTCAAGCCTGATATTGAATTGGCCTATCTAAAAAATGAAGATAGTCGCAATAATTTTATTCAGGCACTCGATTACCCTACTATTAAATATGGCTGCATTCAAAGCCTAGACCAGCTGGACGCTGCAGCTGCTCAACAGATCAATGTAGCAATGCAGCAGAAGCTGGCGGGCTATTTACCGAATTCAATTTTAGTTTAAAGGTTCATGATGAAAGTTGTTACATATCTCATTAATTTGGACGGAAGTCATGAACGACTAGAGCGAGCAACACAGCAGCTGAATCAAGTCCATTGGCCTTTTGAACGTTTTTCTGCAGTCGATGGGCGTGGAAAAGCTTTAACTGAGTTCGAAAACTACGATGCTCAGGGAGCAAATCAGACCCTTGGACGTAGTCTGATGAACTCAGAGTTGGGGTGTTATCTAAGTCATTATGGTTGTGCAGAGAAATTTTTAAGTACAGATGCGGACTATCTGGTGGTCCTAGAGGACGATATGAAGATCGATCCAGACTTTAAAGATAAGCTTGATGGTACGATTGAATATCTGGATCAACATAAAGAGCTGGATTGGTATTTGATTAATATTGCAGCCAAAAAGAAAAAATTGAGCAAAGATATTACAGAGATTGATGGCATGAGTTTGTGGCATGCATTTTATTTTCCTATTCGTGGTCTAGGTTTAGTCTGGTCACGTAAAGGCGCCGAGGCGTTTATGCAGGCCGGAAAAACCATGACTATGCCTGTTGATATATTCTTTCAAACCTGGCTTAGTAAAAATGGGAAAGGTTTAGGGGTATGGCCCGCTTTGGTTAGACCCGCAGGATTAGACAGTGATATTTTAGGGACTGTTGCAGAGCAAGGTATTTCTCGTAAAGAAAAAGAAGGGCGTGGACTTTCTCACGGTATCAAAAAACAAAAACGGATGTGGTGTGATCGTTGTTATGCACTGAAACATTTAGTGTCAGTGAAGTAAATGTAAGTTGTATGAAAAATATTGTAATTAGTTTAAAAAGTGCCACTGCTCGCCGTGAGCACATTGTGCAAGAGTTTGGTAAACAGAATATTGAATTTGAGTTTTTTGATGCACTAACACCTGATCTGGCTCGTCCTTTAGCTGAAAAAATGCAACTCAATATTCAGAATGAATTTTTAAGCCCGGGTGAATTAGCTTGCTTTATGAGCCATGTGTCGATTTGGCAAAAAATGGTAGATGAGCAAATTCCTTATATGGCTATCTTTGAAGATGATGTGTACTTAGGTGAGGCTGCTGCTGAATTATTAAACAACTCAGCCTGGATCAGTCCAAAGTGGGATATTATTAAGACTGAAGCCTTTGCAAATCAAGTCTTTCTAGGCAAAACCAAGTCAGAAATAGCACATGGGATGCGTCATATTGTTCAACTCACGGGGAAGAATTTAGGGACTGCAGGTTATATTTTGAGTCTTAAGGGTGCTCAAAAATACTTGCAGTATGTTGGACAGATTCAATTGATCCCGCTAGACCAAGTGATGTTCAATGAATTTATACGGCATCAATTTCATTCTGTGTATCAAATGACCCCCGCTTTATGTATACAAGAAATGATACTTTTTCCTGAAAAGAAAACGGTTCTTTCTAGTGATTTGCTTGCTGAGCGGAAAGCCCGGATGAAAAAGCAAAAGAAAAAAGGTTGGGCAAAAGTTCAGCTGGAGATTTTACGTATATTGAAACAAGTAAAATATGCGTTAGTCGGTCAGCGTGTAGAGTTTAAATAAAAGTTGCTCTAGCAGTAAAGTTGAATATTTTGATATAACCCGTTTAAAAATACAAACGTGATGAAATGATAGGAACAGCTTGAAATGCGCATTCTAGTAACTGGTGGTGCTGGATTTATTGGTTCAGCGGTAATACGTCATATTATTGAAAACACCCATCATCATGTTTTAAATGTAGATAAGTTGACTTATGCAGGTAATCTTGAGTCACTTCACTTGATTGAAAAAAATGAACGTTATACGTTTAGTCAAACGGATATTTGTGATCAAGCACAAATAGAAACTATCTTTCAGGAATTTCAGCCAGACGCTGTGATGCATTTGGCTGCCGAGTCACATGTTGATCGCTCTATTGATAGTCCTATTGCATTTATTCAAACCAATATTATAGGGACTTATAGTTTATTAGAGGCTGCACGAAAATATTGGTTAAGTCTAACCAATGAAGCGAAAGAAGCTTTTCGTTTCCATCATATTTCAACTGATGAAGTCTATGGTGATTTAGAGGGAACCACAGATTTATTTACTGAGAGAACTTCATATGCGCCAAGTTCACCATATTCTGCAAGTAAAGCCAGTTCAGATCATTTAGTCCGTGCTTGGTATCGAACATATGGACTACCAATAATTGTGACGAATTGTTCAAATAATTATGGACCATACCATTTCCCAGAGAAGCTCATTCCATTAGTAATTCTCAATGCTTTAGATGCTAAATCTCTGCCAATTTATGGAAAAGGCGATCAAATTCGTGATTGGTTATATGTTGAAGACCATGCACGTGCTTTATATAAGGTGGTGACTGAAGGTATGGTAGGGGAAACTTATAATATTGGTGGACATAACGAAAAACAAAACATAGAAGTTGTAAGAACCATTTGTAAAGTCTTGGATGAATTAAGACCTCGGACCAATGGGCAGCAGTATGAGTCGCTTATTACTTTTGTGAAAGACCGTCCGGGGCACGATTTACGTTATGCCATAGATGCTACAAAAATCGAAAAAGAATTGGGTTGGGCGCCGCAAGAGACCTTTGAAACAGGAATTCGTAAAACGGTAGAGTGGTATTTAAATAATTTAGAATGGTGCCGTCGTGTGCAAGATGGCAGTTACCAGCGTGAAAGATTGGGTGTAAATATATAATGTCAAATCAAACCAAAGGAATCATTTTAGCTGGTGGTTCGGGAACAAGGTTATACCCAATCACAAAAGGTGTATCCAAGCAGCTATTACCAATTTATGATAAGCCCATGGTGTATTATCCACTTTCAGTACTCATGCTTGCAGGAATTCAGGATGTACTGATTATTACAACGCCTGAAGATTTGGATGGCTTTAAACGTTTGTTGGGTGATGGATCACAGTTTGGTATTCGATTGGAGTATGCGATTCAGCCAAGTCCAGATGGTTTAGCTCAAGCATTTATTATTGGTGAGAAATTTATCGGTGATAGCAATGTATGTTTAGTGCTAGGTGATAATATTTTCTATGGACAGGGTTTTACCCCAATGCTACGTCAAGCGGTTGCACGTCAAAAAGGCGCTACGGTATTCGGCTATCAGGTTAAAGATCCTGAGCGCTTTGGTGTAGTTGAGTTTGATGAACAAAAACGTGCAATTTCATTAGAAGAAAAACCAAAGCAGCCGAAGTCACATTTTGCGGTTACAGGATTGTATTTTTATGACAATGAGGTGATTCAAATTGCGAAGCAAGTAAAACCCTCTGAGCGTGGTGAGCTGGAAATCACAACTGTAAATCAGATGTATTTAGAACGTGGTAACTTAAATGTTGAGTTGCTAGGCCGTGGCTTTGCGTGGTTGGATACTGGGACACATTCAAGTTTATTGGAAGCAGCCCAGTTTGTAGAAACCATTGAAAAGCGTCAAGGTTATAAAGTGGCTTGCTTGGAAGAAATTGCTTTGAATAATGGTTGGCTCAGTAAACAACAAGTATTAGAAATTGGTCAAACTATGAGTAAAAATGATTATGGTCAATATTTGATCTCACTGGTCAATTAGGTAAAACTGTGTATAAAAAAATAATACATGTGGGTATGGCTGATAAGTTCTTACCTGCTCTGATTGACTTTATACAGAAAAACTTTTCACCAGAAAATAATACCTTTTATCTTTATGGCGATGAGAATGTATATGGTTTCTTGCGAGATAGAGGTGTATTTTTTTTAGGAGAAAAAGAAAATAATGTGAGTTATTTTCAACTTCTCTTAGAAATGTATAGTGCTGATAAAATTATTTTACATGGTTTATTTAGTTCAAAAGTTATAAAAATCCTATTTTACAACCCATGGTTATTAAAAAAATGTCATTGGTTAATGTGGGGTGGTGACTTGTATGAAACTAAACAAAAGAATGGATTATCTGGTTATTATAAAAAGATCGTTATAAAAAATATGGGGTATTTGCTGACATATCTTCCTGGAGATATTGAATATGCAAGAGCAAAATTTAGGGCTAAGGGAAAGTATTTAGAGAACCTTGGTTATTTGAGTAATATTTTTAGCCTTGATCATTATTCTGATAAAAATAATAGTGAAAATATTAATATTCTATTAGGAAATTCTGCGGATCCTGCAAACGAGCATATTGCGGCTTTGGATATACTTGAACAATTTAAAGATTCAAATATTAAAATCTATGTGCCTTTATCATATGGAAATCAAATATATGCAGAAAAAGTGATTAAATATGGGAAGACTATATTTGAGCATAAATTTGAAGCATTGACTGAGTTCATGCCATATGAAAAATATCAGAGCTTTCTTCAGAATATAGATATTGCTATCTTTAATCATCAAAGACAACAGGCAATGGGTAATACCATCAGTCTCTTGGGAATGGGTAAGATAGTGTATTTGAGAAAGGGAACATCTCAGTGGGAGCTATTCAAAGACAAGGAAATTGAGGTTTTTGATATTGAAACATTTAATTTAACTAATACTCAAAAATTAGTTAAAAATCAAAGTAAGATAAAAAGTTATTTTTCAAAAGAAAATTTTGAAAAAAAGTGGAAAAAATTATTGGAGTCTTAAGAAATGGCATATTTATCTAAAGAACAACTCAAGGAAATGGGTTTTAAATATTTAGGCGAAAATGTAAAAATCAGCGATAAAGCTTCCATTTATAATTGTGACCAGATTGAGATTGGCGATCATTCACGAATCGATGATTTTTGTGTTATTTCTGGTAAGGTGATAATAGGTAGAAACGTACATATTGCCCCAATGTGCTTAGTTGCAGGTGGTGAAAAAGGTATTGTCTTTAAAGACTTTTCTGGTTTAGCTTATCATGTACAAGTTTTTACACAGTCAGATGATTATAGTGGAGCATCTTTGACCAATCCAACTGTACCTACGAAATATAAAAGAGAAACAAAGCAAGAAGTTTCTTTAGGTAAGCATGTAATTGTGGGAGCAGGAGCTATTATATTTCCTGGAGTACATATTGCTGAAGGATGTTCAATAGGAGCTTTGACATTGGTTAATAAAAGCACTCAACAATGGGGGATTTATATCGGAAATCCTGCAAAACGAGTAAAGGATCGAAAGAAGGATTTATTAGGCTTAGAGCTTGAGTATATAAATGACTGTATTTCAGTATAGAGTGAATTAATTCAATATGTTTTTTGAGTTTATAAGTTCTAATCAATGCCTTCAAAATAATGTTAATTATGAAAGGCTATATAGATTTAGATTTTCGAAAACGGATATTAAGAAGTTTGCTGAAGTTACAGGAGATAATAATCCTATTCATTTAAATGAAGACTATGCAAGGACAACAGTTTTTCAGCGCCCAATAGTTCATGGTTTTTATGTGGGAAGTATATTTTCTAGGATTTTTGGTACAGATTATCCAGGTATTGGTACCATTTATTTAAATCAATCAATGAGCTTTAAAGCACCAGTATTTATAGATCAAACTTATTATGCGCATATTATTGTTGATCAAGTTGATAAATATAAGGGACATATTAAAGTTTCAACTCTTGTGACTGATGAGTCTGGTACTAAAGTTTTTATAGGTGAAGCAATCCTAAAACACTCGATGTTTTGTATAGATATTTGATAATAAATGAATTGGTAGATCAATGATTCCTTTTAATAAAGCACCAGTATTGGGTTCTGAGACTAAATATCTAGTAGAAGCAATCCAATCTAAAAAACTTTCAGGTGATGGAAAGTATTCTAAACTATGTCAAAAATGGTTTGAAGATAGCCTCAACTGTAAAAAAACCTTACTTACGCCTTCATGTACACATGCACTAGAGTTGGCTGCATTACTTCTCGATATAGTAGAAGGTGATGAAGTCATTATGCCAAGCTATACCTTTGTCAGTACGGCAAATGCATTTGTTTTACGGGGTGCAAAAATTATTTTTGTAGACATTCGTCCTGACACGATGAATATAGATGAAACAAAAATTGAAGCAGCAATTACATCGAAAACAAAAGTGATTGTTCCAGTTCATTATGCAGGTATTGCATGTGAAATGGATGTGATTATGGATTTGGCCGAAAAATACAATTTGTATGTAGTAGAAGATGCTGCTCAGGGGGTGATGTCTACTTATAAGGGACAAGCATTAGGTACTATTGGTCATTTAGCAGCATTTAGTTTCCATGAAACAAAAAACTATACGAGTGGAGGAGAGGGTGGTTTACTGCTGATTAATGATGAAAGTTTTATAGAAAGAGCTGAAATTATAAGAGAAAAAGGAACAAATCGGAGTCAGTTTTTTAGAGGTATGGTCGATAAATATACTTGGAGCGATATTGGTAGTAGTCTATTACCAAGTGAGCTACAGGCTGCTTATTTATTAGCACAGTTAGATGACGCTGAACTTATAAATCAAGAAAGGTTAAAAGCTTGGGATTATTATTATAAGGAATTATGCAACTTAGAACAGAGTCAAAAAATTGAGTTAACCGAGATTCCTCAACATTGCAAACATAATGCTCATATGTTTTATTTAAAGCTTAAAGACATAAGTGAAAGAGAGAATTTCATTCATTTCTTAAAAGATAAAGGAATTCATGCAGCATTTCATTATATTCCTTTACATAGTTCACCAGCTGGTAAAAAGTACTCTGAATTTATCGGGGGTGATGAGTTCACTACTAAAGATAGTGAAAGATTGGTACGTTTACCTTTATGGTATGGTATTTCTGTTGCAGAACAGAGACTAGTAGTGAGAGCTATTTATGAGTTTTTTGAAAATATGAGTGGTACCAATTAAAAGATGGATTTATTAATTACTGTATATATCCCGACTTTCAATAGATTGTCTCTTTTAAAGAGAGCTGTAGATTCTGTATTATCACAATCTTATGAAAACTTTGAGCTTATTATCGTCGATGATTGCTCCACAGATGGAACGCAAGAATATTTAAAAAACCTAGTATCGATAGATTCACGTATTAAATATTTTCTTAAGGAAAAAAATAGCGGTGCATGTACAAGTCGTAATATTGCAATTGAAAATGCAAATGGACAATTGATTACTGGTTTAGATGATGATGATTACTTTCTATCAGATAGACTGGAGAGGTTCATAAGGTGTTGGGATTCAAAAGCCCATAATAACATTATAGCCCTAACATCCGGTTATCAAAAGTCGAATACTAGCTCCTTACGAAATAAGCCTATGCTTATAAAACAGAAAGATCTATTATTTGGAAATTTTGTTGGTAATCAAATTTTTACAGAAACTAAAACACTTCAATATTTAAAGGGTTTTGATGCTAATTTAAAGATGTGGCAAGATTTAGATATGTGGTATCGTGTATTAAGTTTAGGTAATATTCAAAAAATTCCTCATGCAACTTATTTTTTTGATACTAGCCACCTCTTGGGTCGCATCAGTGAAGCAAAGGAGAGTAAAATATTTGAAACAACGAATTATTTTGTTGAAAAACATAAATTAACTCCTTTTGAAAAAAGAATGCTAAATAATCATCTATACTCTTACGGTGTGCTTAAAAGTAAAGATCAGTTTGCAAATATTTGTAAAGAAATCAATAAAATTTTCCGCCTTATTCGTTAAAGCAGATTAACAGATAATTCTTTTCTTTTTAGAAAATCAGGCTTCAATAAAAAATTTTTGATAATAAGTATCTTTTTTATTGGGTTTACTGCTATCAAATTTGTAGGTTAATTTGTATATCTTATGCTTGTCCTTTTTTAAAATATAATTATCTTTATCATTTACTTCTTTAAATAAAATTTTATTAAGTATATGACGATAATCTCCTATTTTTTCTAATTTATTTAATTTATATTGGAAAGGTTTAAAATTTCTATATAAAAGTTCGAAATAATAATCGATAAGGAAATAATCAATTAAGAGGTCATTTTTGACCCAATAATCAAAAAATAAATCTCGAAAAAGTTGTGCTATTGGATCATTTTTTCCAAACTTTAAAAAATTACCAGCCCATCTGCCTTTTGAAATAGAGTAATTTGGATAAATATTACTAGTAAGACTAAAAAAATCACTTTCAGTAATACATGAAGGCAAATTTTGTATAGTTAAATATGTAGAATCGATCCATATACCCCCATGATCAGCTAAAAGGCTAAATCTTAAAATATCTGATAATTGTGTATAAGAAATTTTTCCCTCTAAAAATTTTTCTTTTATATAAGCGGGTAGGGTTGTATAGTTTTCATAATTATCTAAAGTAATAACTTTAACTTCAAAATTATCCGAATTATATAACCTAAGATTGTTAATACATTTTTTGACAAGTAAAGGAGCATTTTCTTCTCCTTGAAACCAGCAGACCCAAATTATATTACTTATTTCAAAAGTATTATTATTTATTTGAGGGGAGTATTCAATTAATAAATTTTTATGCAAAGTTTGTAGTGAATTAACGATTAAATCGGTTTTAATATTATATATTTTTTGAGATAGAGATTGAGGAAAAATACTAAGTTTGGAAACTTTAAATAACTTATTAACTAGTTTTAGTCGAGGAGCAAGTGTTAGCGCTAAATTATCCATTTGCTTAATCCTTCTTTGATTATCTTTCAATACTATGACTTAGACAGAAATAGACCATATAGTTATTGGTATCTGGATAGAGGGGTACTGGTTTAAGAGTATTTTCATCTAAGTAACTATATTATATGATTGGGAGTATAATCGATATACGGTAAGGATTACAGACCGTAAGATACCATATTGCTGCTCATCCACCTCATAGTATAGATTTAATGCTATTATGCCATCGTTAGATTATGTTCTCAATATAATAAGAAAGCCTGTATCATCAAATGGAATTTTTTAATTAGATTCTCCCATTTCCTAGAAAAAGTTTTATCTGTTTTAGTTTCTCTACAATAAAATGTAATACCTTGAAAGTCAAAATCTATAAAGTAGGTAGGTTTTATATTCTAATAACATGATAAATGTTTTTACCTCCTTTAACCTTCCTAAATCTTTTATACCCCCACAAATACTGTTCTGGAGCGACATTAATCATGCGCTCCATTTCTTTATTCAGCGTATCGACTGAAAGCTGCAAATCTTTGGCATTAATCTCTGCAGATAAAGTCTGCACATGCACCTCAAAACCAGATAAATCTTCACGTCTTAAACAGCTGAGTCCAACCACAGAGCATTGCGTTTTAGCTGCCAGTTTAGACAGCAAAGTGGAGGACAAGGCATTTTGTCCAAAGAAAGGCGAGTAAATTCCGCCAGACTCTTTAGGTACATGATCCGGTAAAATTGCAGCAAATCCGCCCTGTTTTAAATGTTTAAATAAGGCGCGAACCCCTGTTTCATCGGTTGGAACCAGAGTCGCATTCAGTCGTTGTCTAGCTTCCAGCATAAAACGATCAATATCTTCATTCTTGCTGGGCTTGTACATAATGACTGGTGAGGTATGTTGATTCACCCAGACATTCAAAAGTTCCCAGGTACCAAAATGTGGAACCACGGCCAAAGTTCCATTTGGGTTTTTCAGCGCGTCTAAAAAAATATTTTCCCCGTGCACGACTTTGATCTGCTCAAGGGCAAACTCCGGTGCAGAACCCCAAATCTTGATTGATTCTGCATAGGTCATGCACTGGCTTTTCAGGCTGCGTTGGGTTAAATCAGCGCGTTCAGATTCAGCTAGTTCAGGATAAGCAGAGGCCAGATTGATTTCGGTCACCCGACGTGCGGAGGAGTTGCTCAGATAAAGAAGAGAACCCGCCAGCCGAGCTAAATTTTGAATCAATCTGAGGGGGAGTCTTGAGAAATTTTTGAGTAAGAGGTACATGGCATCCAGAGTATTTGATTAAGATTCTTTATCCGGATTACCCTTCAATACCATATAAATCAAGCCGATAAAAATAAACAAAGCGCCAATGATGCTACTTAAGCAGAAATAGACAATACGCTCATTGGTATCTAACTGGAACAGGTTATTTGCAAGGATATAGCGCATAAATAGCCATTGCACCACAGAAAATACAATCAGCATAATACTACGATTACGAACAGCAGGACGCATCGCCATTGCTAAATCACCTAAAAATAGAAACTGAGGCTATTATGCCACTGTTGGGAACTGTTCTCAATGTAATAAAAAAGCCCTGCAATTGCAGGGCTTTTACTTGAAATCGCCAAGAATTATTCTTGAGATTCAGCTTTTGGTTTTTCACGTAAACGAATACCCAGGTCACGCAGTTGAGTTGCTTCAACTGGTGCTGGTGCTTGAGTCAGTGGACATTCAGCCGTTTTGGTTTTCGGGAATGCGATTACATCACGGATTGAAGATGCACCAGTCATCAGCATGACTAAACGATCTAAACCAAATGCCAAACCACCATGTGGAGGTGCACCGAATTTAAGCGCATTTAACAGGAAGCTGAATTTCTCTTCGGCTTCTTCTTCATCAATGCCAAGCGCTTCAAAGATCGCTTTTTGCATTTCTAAAGTATAGATACGCAGTGAACCACCGCCGATTTCAGTACCGTTTAATACCATATCGTAAGCAACAGACAAGGCTTCACCCGGATTGTTCTTCACCTCTTCAACGCTTGATTTTGGCAGCGTGAACGGGTGGTGAACAGAGGTCCATTTGCCATCATCAGTTTCTTCGAACATTGGGAAGTCCACCACCCAAAGCGGTGCCCACTCACAAGTCGCAAGGTTCAAGTCATGACCGATTTTCACACGAAGTGCGCCCATCGCATCATTCACGATCTTCGCTTTGTCTGCACCGAAGAATACGATGTCGCCATTTTCAGCGCCCACGCGTTTCAACAGATCCAGCACGATTGGCTCGATGAATTTTACGATCGGTGATTGAAGACCTTCGATGCCTTTTTCAAGCTCGTTGACTTTAATATAAGCCAAACCTCTTGCACCGTAGATGCCGACAAATTTGGTGTATTCGTCAATCGCGCTACGTGGTAAAGCGCCTGCACCCGGTACGCGAAGCGCCACGATACGGCCTTTAGGATCTTTAGCAGGGCCTGCAAATACTTTGAACTCTACATCTTGCATCAGGTCAGCAACATCTACGAGTTTCAACGGAATACGAAGGTCCGGTTTGTCAGAAGCATAGTCACGCATGGCTTCTGAATATGGCATACGCTGGAACTTGTCGAATTTGACGCCAAGAAGTTCATCGAACATCTTCACAGTCATGCCTTCCATCAAATCCATGATGTCATCGTCACTCATGAACGATGTTTCAATGTCGATCTGGGTAAATTCTGGCTGACGGTCTGCACGCAAGTCTTCGTCACGGAAGCATTTTGCGATCTGGTAGTAACGATCAACACCACCCACCATCAATAACTGTTTGAACAGCTGTGGGGACTGCGGCAGTGCATAGAAGCTACCATTGGATACACGGCTTGGGACTAAATAGTCACGTGCACCTTCAGGGGTGGCACGGGTCAGAATAGGAGTTTCAACGTCTAAGAAACCATGATCATCCAAATAGTTACGGATCAGGTTGGTTACTTTAGAACGGAAACGTAAACGGTCTAGCATTTCCGGACGACGGATGTCGAGGAAACGGTATTTTAAACGGATTTCTTCAGAAATATTGGTGTTTTCATCGTTCAGCGGGAAGGGTGGAGTTTCAGACTGAGCCAAAACTTCAATTTCTTTACCCAAAACTTCGATTTGACCGCTCACCATGTTGGCATTTTCAGTACCGGCATAACGGCGACGTACACGGCCTGTAATTTTTAATACGAATTCAGAACGGGCTTTATCTGCTGTTGCAAAGGCTTCAGGTGTATCTGGGTCGATAACCACTTGAACCAGACCGTCACGGTCACGCATGTCCAGGAAAATCACACCACCGTGGTCACGGCGACGATGTATCCAGCCACATAAGGTTACAGTTTGGTCGATTTGAGCTTCGGTTAAAGAACCGCAGTAATGAGTTCGCATCATAGCGTTAAAAATCCAACTATATGGGTTAAGGAAGCGTATACGTAAACAGCGTACCGCCTTAAGCAAAGCTAGGATTATGCCTCTTTGGACATATAGTCACAAGAACTTGGGACAAAAACAGTCGCATTTTAAAGTGAATAAGCGGGAATAAACAAAAAGCAGGGACGTTCATCAGCCCATGCGCCGGTTTCGGTCCAGCAATAAAAATAGCAAGCAACCCAGACTAAAAACAATTAAAAAACCTTGGCTAAATTCATTGATGGATCGGCCGCTAAAATAGTACAGATCAGCTTGCCAGACTTCTGCGGGGATATAACGCATATAATCCCAGACCGAGAGTCCCCCGGTCATGATGGACAGACCAAGTAACCCTGAGCCCGCTATTTTAATCGGGGTACTGACCGTCAGATCTTGCCGGTGGGTCTGATAATAATGCAAGCTCATCCACAGCAGAAATGGCAGAGCCAAAAACGAAGTACCAATTTGCAGGAGGCGATGCAGAGGATAACTGTGTCCAAAAACGAGTAATGTCTGATTTAAAAAGTCATGAAAAGCAAAAGTACGAAAATCGACATGGGTCAGACCATCCCAGATCAGATGGGTGGCTGTTCCCACAATCAGGGCCAGACACATGCCGACAAAAAACTTAAATACTGCAAAAAAATCGTGCATTTTCAGTTCATGCTGAATGCCAGTCAGGCGGTAAATCACGGGTCGATAAATGAAATACCACAGCGCACAGAAGCCCAAGCCAATCCATAAGTTAGGATAGATCAGCGAGGACCATAAATGTGTGGTGCTGGAACTGTCCTGACTAAAGAGACGATATAAATCCGGCACCATACAGCCAATTGCCAGGGCAGCGACAGGAAACCGGTTTCTGGTCAGATAGGAAATAGGTGGAGCAAGTACTGCATGAGATAAGGTAAAGGGCATAAATTGAAATACAGACTAAAATTTTTAAACATCATGAAGTGCCATAGTAATAAATTTAGCGGCTATTTATCGTAAAAGATTGCAAACCAATTGATATGTTATAATATAGCATGATCAAAAATAGCCGATTTGAGCTGGGATCATGTCTTTTCACAAGAATTTAATAACATTGTCAATTTTTTCGGTGCTGACACCGAGTGTATGGGCAGAACAAACATCATCTACGCGAATGCAAACGCTAGAGACTATTCAGGTGATAGCACCTTCCTTGAGCCAGACCGCAGCAGATTTTGCAGGGGTACATCATATTGTGGACCAGAAAGCCTTGTCTGAGCGTGCGACCAGCATTGGAGATGCACTGGCAGATGAGCTCGGCGTATATTCCAACCAGTATGGTAGCGGCGCGAGTCGCCCGGTGATTCGCGGGCAGGATGGGCCACGGGTCAAAGTGTTGCAGCACGCTTCCGAAACCGCCGATGTATCTACCTTGTCGCCTGACCATGCCGTGACAGTTGATCCGATTCTGGCCAAGCAGGTTGAGCTGATACGTGGCCCATCTACACTGTTATATAGCGCCGGTACGGTCGGTGGTCTGGTCAATGTCAGGGATCAGAAAATTCCCACCCAGCTGCCTGAAAATGGTCTGGAGGGCACCGCGGGCTTGCGTTATAACTCGGGCAGTGATGAAAAGCTGGCCAGTGTCGGAGTCACTGCGGCAGTGGGGGAAAAGTTTGCGTTACGTGTAGAAGGATCTCAACATCAAGCCCATGACTATATTGCTCCGGATTATTTCCATGAGCATGAGGACGAATTAGAAAAAGAACGTCGGGTTGGCAATACTTTTGCTGAAGGACAAACGGTCAATGTTGGTGGCTCATGGGTTCATGACCGTGGTTTTGTCGGGATGTCTTATAGCAACCGTCAGGATCAATATGGTTTACCGGGACATAGTCATGAATATCATGGCTGTGAAATTCATGGCGATCATTTTCATTGCCCAGCTTCTAAACAGAATGATCATGATCATGCCGCCGGACCATGGGTCGACTTGAACTCTGAGCGTTATGATCTGCGAACTGAACTGGAACAGCCGTTTGCCGGATTTGAAAAATTACGTGCGCATGCCAGTTTTACCGATTATGAACATGATGAGCTGGAAGAAAATGCAGTCATCAGCAATTTTAAAAGCCGGGGGTATGACAGCCGTTTAGAATTACTGCATGTACCTGTGGCAGGTTGGGAAGGGGTGATTGGAGGCCAGTTCTCAAGGCAAGATATTGATTTATCGGCACCCGAGTCACATGGCCATAATGACCAGGCAGATCATAATCATAATGTACTAATGGCAGATACCCGCACCCAAAAATGGAGCGTATTTGCACTTGAGCATAAACAGCTCGGCGATGTACAGCTGGAACTGGGGGCGCGTATAGATCATCAAAAAATCAAAGTTGATTCTGAGCAGAAAGATTATTCGGGCACCGGGCTGTCTGCTTCGGCAGCTGCCCACTGGGAATTTAAACCCCACTATAAGCTCTCTTTAGTGGGTTCACATCAACAGCGTTTGCCGCTGGCTCAGGAGCTGTATGCAGACGGATTGCATTTTGCGACCAATAGCTATGAAGTCGGTCAGCCTGATCTGGAAAAAGAAAGCTCAAATAATCTGGAGCTTGGCCTGTATTATCAAGGGGATCAGCTGGACTATCAGGTGCATATTTATCATAACTGGTTTGATGATTATATTTATGGAGCAACAGTGGCACAGCAGGGGAATTTAAAAGGAATTCAGTATACTCAGGCTAAAGCCAGATTTTATGGAACAGAAGCACAAGCGGGTTATCAGATCAATGAACGCTATAAGCTGAGCGTATTTGGTGACTATGTACGCGGCAAGATTGAAGCTGAAGATGCGCCACGTGTACCAGCAGGTCGGCTAGGCACCCAAGTGGAAGCCGAGTTTGCTGATGGCTGGTCAGGTCTGGCTGAATATTATCATGTGTTTGATCAGAATAAGGTGGCAAGCGATGAAGATGAAACATCGGGCTACAATATGCTTAATCTGGGGCTAAGTTATCACCATACACTTGCCAATCAGAATGCCTATCGCGTGTATTTTAAGGCCAATAATCTGCTGGATGATCACGTCTATTCCCATAGTTCATTTCTGTCCAATCTTCCTCAGGTCGGACGTAACTTTAGCGTCGGCGTTCAGTACGATTTCTAGCAGTATTGATAAAATGAGAGTTCAAATCAAAGAGCTGTCACTGAAATCCACTTGAAAAATCATCCGATTAAACCTAGCCTGAGCAGATTAGGTTAGGTTCTTTCTTATGCGTATCTTTCAGCGAATTCACAATAAACTCAACTGGTCAAATCGCCGTTATGCGGTACTTATTCTGGGTATTATAGCCGTCGGCTATCTGGCATCAGCGATTTATCAAAGCTATAAACCCTTGCCAGCAGGGCTCAACTATACGGGCAAGCTGCGCCATGCTGAAGTGAAGTTTCTGGCGGATCAGACCTATCTGGATGCCCAGGGCAAGCAGCATCTGGATCAGCAAATTTTCAATGAAATGCTGAAGATGATTGAAGAAGCCAAATCCCTGATCGTACTGGATATGTTTCTTTTTAATCAGCAAACTGGCATGTCCAAAGAGCAGCACCAGGCGCTCAGTACCGAGCTGACTCAGGCCCTGGTGAATAAACGGCTATTACATCCTGAAGTCGAAATCAGGTTTATTACCGATCCGATTAATACGGTCTATGGCGGCGTGTCGGCTGACCACTACCGTCAGCTGCGCCAGCAGGGAGTCGATGTCATTGAAACGGATCTGACTCCGTTAAGGGCTTCAAACCCAAGCTGGTCAGGCTTCTGGTACTTATGTTGCCAGGGGGTCGGCAATAATCCGGACAAAGGCTGGTTGCCGAATCCGTTTGGAACAGAAAAAATTACCCTGCGCAGTTATTTTGACCTGTTTAATTTTAAGGCCAATCATCGTAAAATCCTGGTGGTAGATACAGATCAGGGCTGGAAAGCTTTAGTCACTTCGATGAATCCGCATGATGGCAGTTCAAAACATTCCAATATCGGCTTGCTGGTTTGGGGGCGGCCTGCGCTGGATATTCTGGCTACCGAGCAAACGGTTGGCATGATGTCAAAAGCCAGCATGCCTGCGGTTATAGCAGGAGAATTTGAAGCTGATAAGACCCAGCCACAGGTGCAGGTGCTGACTGAAAAGGCAATTTATGATGCCGTTTTAAACCAGATTCAGACTGCTAAAGCCTATGATCAGCTTGACCTGGCAATGTTCTATCTGTCTGAGCGCAAGATCATTAAGAGTTTGATCGCTGCTCATGAGCGCGGGGTCAAATTGCGTGTATTGCTGGATCCCAACAAAGATGCTTTTGGCCGTGAAAAAAATGGCATTCCCAACCGTCAGGTGGCTTCGGAACTGCATAAGGCAGGAATCAATGTACGCTGGTGCAATACACAAGGTGAGCAATGTCATAGCAAGATTTTAATCAAATCCAATATCCAGCAGGCTGAAATGATTTTGGGTTCTGCCAATTTCACCGCGCGTAATCTGAAAAACTATAATCTGGAAACCAATATACGTGTGCTGGGACAAAAAGACGCAGCAGTTTTCCAAGAGGCCCTGCAATACTTTAATACAGCCTGGTTCAATCTGGATGGTCGTCAGGAGAGTGTGGATTATTCGCAATATGCAGATGATTCATGGTTGAAATACTGGCTGTATCGCTTTATGGAGTGGAGTGGCTGGTCGACATTTTGATGCTTTCTCCTAGCCCTCTCCTGAAAGGGGGAAGGCTAGGAGGAAGAGATTAGTTTTCTGGATTTGGCGGAATCAGCTGATCCAAATCTTTATCTGACATCATATCGAGTTCTTTAATATCAGTTTTAATCTTCCATTGCTCTTCATTCTCTACCGGATTGGGCAAACGTGCTTCAAGCCAGTCACATACCACATCGGGTGGAAAGTCAGCATGATTACACTGAATCACCCATGACAAAAAATCTTTAGCCACACCATTCATATAAGGGGGCGGGGAAACCGGAAGAAACTGGGTCGGCAAGCGCTCGTTTTTGGAAATATAGTTCAGGACATGCCCCAGTTCCTGGACTGTTTGCCATGCCAAAGGATGATCGATATTGATCTGGAATTTAAACCACCAGGCCTGTTGGCCATCCGTGCCATAACTCTCAATCAGTTCTTTTTGAACACTCGGGACTTTACAAAAATATTCATACAAACGATCGAAACTTAAGTCAGACACAGTATTTAACTCGAAACCATTAAAAAAATGGATTCTAGCATAACCCAGACACCCCACTGAGAAAAGCTCCAGGTTGAATCGAGGCCAGGCGCGAAGCCTTACAAAAAACTGTAGAAAAATCCGGAATATTCATATTTTCTCCCGATCTTTTGTTTAAAATGTAAACAAGAGGGTGTCGGGGGGAATGTACATGCAAAAAGTTTTATTTAGCGCTGTATTGGCAGGTCTGTGTTCTGCTATGTCTGGCCTGTCTATTGCCGGAAATGCCTGGACCGGTTATGGCAGCAGTGATCGATATAACAAGCCCTACCATCCTTCGTCACGTCCAGATTATCCGACTCATCCGCACCATTCACATAGACCTGTACCACCGAATGCGCACAATCCGCAACGTCCGCCGCACTGGGGCTATCCGCCAGTCCACAACCAAAGTGGCCTGAATATCCGTTATCAGGCACCGACCACCATCTATCAGAATAATAATAGTTATCGCTGGGTCAATGGCGACCCGAATGTGGCCCGAATTGAAAGTTCCAATTATACCCTGATCACGGATTGGCAGCGTTTGGGACTGCCGGCACCTCCTGCGGGAACTTACTGGATTTATGAAAATGGGCGCTATGTGCTGGTACCCAATCGCTAAGCTGAAATCCCTTCTGACTGAAGAGGAAAGTAGAGGGACAAATTAAAAGATCAGAGTTAAGCCCGATATAAAAATTCTTCTTTAAATTTTATCTTGCATTACTGAAATCAAAGCCCGCCTAAGCCGAGGAGCCAACTGGCTGGGAGGCAGGCGTTGATTATTTTTGCGTGATTAGGTATTTCATCTTTCCCCCGATTGGCGTATAGAAAGTAAAGATGAGGCAGAAAATAGCAAACACAGAGCATGCACAAAAATAGAGGAACTGAATAAAAAATTATTTGAACTTTTGCGCTTTTTTTAAACTAAATTGCTATAGTGTAGGAGCGGTATCTTGAATAAATAGGAGAAAAAAGTGCTAGATAAAATTCAAACAAAAATTAGTCAACTTGCAGCAGGTAAAAAACTCATTCTTGGCACGGGCATCAAAGCGGATGAGATGCAGAAGGTGCTGGAATTGTGCGAGTCCCTGGAATCGGATGGGGAAATTAAAATTGTGAGCAAACATCTTAATCGCAAGACTCAGCAGCAACCAGATACCATTTTAATTCAAAAAGTTTAATCATAAAAAACGCCTGCAGATGCAGGCGTTTTTTTAAGTGCTCTTTTAAGCTTGGGTTGTGAAATAATCTTCAGAGAAATTCATGATGATATCGGCACCGGTTTTTACTTTGGTAATGCGTAATGCCAGTTCCGGCAGAATGCGTTGTGCAAAATAATGTGCCAGCGCAAGTTTATTCTGGTAGAACTCGCCCTGTTTATCTTTGGCGGCATTGGCAATACGGGCAAACATATAAGCGAAGCTCAGCAAGCCAACAGCGTGCAGGTAATCCACAGCGGCGGAGTTAGAAAATTCGGTATTTTCACGCGCAGCTGCTAAAACATAGTGGGTCACAGATTCAACTTCAGTCGCTGCATCCAGTGTGGCATCTTTAATAAAATTAAGATCCGCCTCTAAACCATTGGTAAAGTCACGGATTTCCTGAATATACTCTGCAATGAATTCACCGTTACACTTAATGGTTTTACGGCCAATTAAATCTTGAGACTGAACGCCATTGGTGCCCTCATAAATTTGCGCAATACGCAGGTCACGGATACATTGTTCCATGCCCCATTCTCGAATATAGCCATGACCACCGAAGACCATCTGTGCATCGAGCGTAGCTTGGAAAGCAGTATCCGTCAGATAAGCTTTTGCAATCGGTGTTAAGAGCGCAACACGGTCATTGGCCTTTTTCACAGCTTCCGGATCGGTCGAGAACTTGGTGATATCCAGCTGTTGACCTACATATACCGCGAATGCACGTGAAGCTTCATTGTTGGCACGTGCATTCAGCAGCATACGGCGTACATCACCATGTACCAGAATACTGTCAGCCGGTTTGCTTGGAGATTGTGCACCAGATGCGCTGCGGCCTTGCAGGCGGTCTGTGGCATATTGGGCCGCATTTTGATAAGCAAATTCAGAAGCGCCCAGACCCTGAATGCCCATGGACAGACGTTCATAGTTCATCATGACGAACATGGCAGCCAGGCCTTCATTTTCTTTGCCGACCAGATAGCCTTTGGCACCGTCAAAGTTCATCACGCAGGTCGCAGACGCTTTAATCCCCATCTTGTGTTCGATTGAACCTGGACCGACCGGATTGCGTTCAGCTAAGGTACCATCTTTATTGACCAGGAATTTTGGCACGATGAACAGAGAAATACCGCGTGAACCTGCAGGTGCATCCGGTGTTTTTGCCAATACGAGGTGGATAATGTTTTCCGCCAGGTCATGGTCACCGCCAGTAATGAAAATTTTGGTCCCAGTAATGTTATAACTGCCATCTTCATTGCGTTCAGCTTTGGTTTTAATAATTCCCAAATCTGTACCTGCATGCGGTTCAGTTAGGCACATGGTGCCTGACCATTCGCCTGAATAAATCTTAGGCAGATAGGTTTCTTTCTGGGCTTGAGAGCCGTAGCTGTTTAAGGCCATACCTGCACCGACAGAAAGCAGCGGATACAGCATGAAAGACGGGTTGGTCGCAAACAGCATTTCATCAGAAAGTACGGTCAGCATTTTCGGCATTTCCTGACCGCCCCATTCAGCATCAGCCCCTAAGCCAATCCAGCCACCTTCTGCATACTGTTTAAAAGCCTCTTTAAAGCCGGCAGGGGTGGTCACATTGCCATTTTCATATTTCGCGCCTTCTTCATCCCCGCTAAGGTTCAGTGGCAACATCACGTTTTGCGCAAACTTTGCCATTTCTTCCAGAATGGCTTCAGCGGTTGCTGCATCGACATGGGCAAGATTTTCATTGGCTTGCCAGAATTGTTCTGCATTAAACACATCATTTAAGATGAACTTCATATCAGCAAGCGGCGCGTTATAAATTGGCATAGTGTCACCTGTTTATTTTTCAATTCGGTAGGTTGTTTCTAAAGCTTGAAAGCACAAGTTTTTAGAGAACAATTATTTAAATGTTGATCCTTTATAAAGAAAAAGGACCGCCAAAGCTATGACCGTCCTTTCGCTATTTCTGTACTCATGAGTACAGCTTTTTTAATATCGGCTAGATATTACTTTAAAATGCAAAGTGTTCTGCATCTAAAGCCATCAGTGGCTCTACACCAGTTGCGATCACATCTACATGTGAACGAACGCGTGGCAGAATCTTCTTGAAGTAGAAGCGGGCAGTCGTGATTTTGGCATTGTAGAAATCAACTTCTGTCGTACCAGCAGCCAGAGTTTCCTGCGCAACCAGTGCCATACGTGCCCATAGGTAAGCCAGCGTTACATAACCCGAGAAGTACAGGTAATCGACTGCTGCTGCACCCACTTCTTCAGGGTTTTGCATGGCGCGCATACCGATTTGCATCGTTAAGTCACCCCATTCTTTGTTTAATGCCGCAAGCGGTTCAATAAACTCGGTCAGTGCACTGTTGTCTTTGTTGGCTTCGGTAAATTTGTGGATGATCTTGGTGAAGTCTTTCAACATTGCACCTTGAGTACCCAAAACTTTACGGCCTAACAGGTCAAGTGCCTGAATTTCAGTTGTACCTTCGTACAGGCAGGCAATACGTGTATCACGTACGATCTGCTCCATGCCATGCTCAGAAATAAAGCCGTGACCACCGAAGACCTGTACGCCATGTTTTGCTGCTTCTGAACCGGTTTCAGTCAGGAACGCTTTCGCAATTGGCGTCAGAAGTGACAGGATGTTGTCGGCAAACTTACGGTCAGCTTCTTCAGTGCCGTGTTCAACCACATCAGCATATTGAGCCAGCAGGTAAACCAGCGCACGACCACCTTCAGCAAATGCCTTTTGCGTGAACAGCATGTTACGTACAGCCGGATGTACGATAATTGGATCTGCCTCTTTTTCAGGTGCTTTAGGGCCAGAAAGTGAGCGCATCGCCAGACGGTCTTTTGCATACGCAAGTGCGCCTTGGAAAGAACCTTCAGAAGCCGAAACGCCTTGTATGGCTGTACCGATACGCGCTGTATTCATGAAAGTGAACATGCAGTTCAGACCGCGGTTTTCAGGACCAATCAGGAAGCCTTTGGCATTATCAAAGTTGATCACACAGGTTGCATTGCCATGAATACCCATTTTATGTTCGATGGAACCACAACGTACGCCATTACGATCGCCTATGCTGCCATCCGCATTGAGACTGAATTTCGGTACGATAAACAGCGAGATACCTTTGGTGCCTTTAGGTGCGCCAGGAAGACGAGCCAGTACGATATGGATGATGTTCTCAGCCATGTCATGCTCACCAGCAGAGATAAAGATTTTCTCGCCAGAAATTGCATAGCTACCATCTGCTTGAGGTTCAGCTTTGGTACGGATAATACCTAAATCAGAACCTGCATGAGATTCGGTCAGACACATGGTTCCTGTCCACTCACCTGAAACCAGTTTAGGCAGATAGGTATTCTTTTGTTCGTCTGAACCATGGTGTTCCAGAGTACGGACCGCACCGTGAGACAGGCCAGGGTACATGCCCCATGCCCAGTTCGCTGTACCGACCATTTCAGAAATACTGATACCCAGGGAGTTTGGCAAGCCTTGGCCGCCATATTGTTCTTCGGCAGAAAGAGAAGGGAAGCCTAACTCGATATATTTTTGATACGCTTCTTTAAAACCGGTCGGGGTCGTTACTACACCGTCGTTCCAGCTACAGCCTTCGCGGTCACCCACCTGGTTTAAAGGTGATAATTCATTTTCACAGAAGTCAGCCGCAGCTTCTAAATACTGATCAACCAACTCACGGCTTACGTTGTCCTGGAATGCTGGAAGTTTTGCATAGTGTTCTTCAGCATTTAATAGTTCATGCAATACGAACTGCATATCACGTAAAGGCGCTTTGTATTGTGGCATATCGGTTTCCTCAATACTGGTTTAACCAGCGTTATAATCCTAAATTAAATACAACGTATCTTCATTGACACGTATCGGCATGAGTCTAATCCTGCAACATCTTCCCTCGCGGTACAAGCATTTCAAGGGAATTTCTTGGTGACTGTAAAGTCAAAGATTAGTATATATCAATGATCAAAAGTATTGAGGGTAAAGACTTTTTGTAAGTTTTTATGAGGCAGGAAAGGTCAACGCATAATAATGCCAGCCAATAAAAAAGCACCCGGAGGTGCCTGATTAGTGAATCATGTTTTTATTGAGATGCAGCCGTTGCTACAGGTGCTTTGGGTTGAAAGCGCACCATACACTGACCATTAATGGTTTGGTCAGCGATTTTAACCTGTACCGCCTTGCCTGGGGCTTGGCCCTGACAGGCCCGAGCAAAAGCAGTCTGTAAAGCCTGGCGTTCTGCCAGATATTGATCGTACTGTTTGACCAGTTCGGCACGTTTTGTATCGGTTAATACGTCAGCGCCGTTCATACCGCCACGGAAATTCCCCTGCATCGGGCGGTGTTCACCGCGCATACCACGGAATTCACCACGTTGTTTCATCTCTTTGCGGTCAGCCTTAAAAAAGATATTACACTGGCCTTCAATAGTTTTATCGCCGGCTTTCACTTGTACTGTGCTGCCAATGGTCTTACCCTCACAAGCCTGCTGCATCTGTTTGCCCAGCTGCATCCGTTCGGTGCGCATGGCCTGGTAGTGTTCGCGCTGCTCAGGAGAAAGCTGATGGGCTTTTTTAGCTGCATGATGCTCATGATGTTTCATCATGTGTGGATGTTCTTTGCTGTCTGGCACCTGGCTGGTCGATTGACAGGCGCTGAGTAAGCTGATAGACACAATGCTGGCACCGATTAAACCTACTTTTGTCATTGCTTTCATCTCGCTACCCCATTTATTAGAAGCTGATTTTTTAGAATGTTTAAAGATTAAATAATAAAGATGAAGAAACAATGGAGGGTTTTTTAATCCCGTGTTCGTTACAATGATGAATACAGAAGAAAAATCGAGATTCTTGCTTTGAAAATTCGTCGTATTCCGATTGCCTTACGCCTGTTTTTAACTGTGCTGTTGACGACGCTGCTCATCACGACGGTGAGTCTGGGCGTATTGCATCTGAATATGCAACGGAACTTCACCCGCTATGTGGCGGATGTGGAAATGCAGAAACTGGATCATGTGATTGAAAACCTTGCAGACGTTTATATGGTTTATCAGGACTGGGGCAATGCCATTCAGGCACAGATTCTGCAAATTGAAGGGGAAGCAGCGCCAGATGATTATGACCGCTTATCACGCTGGTGGTTACGTCGCCAATATGATATTGCCTTGCAGCAGCGTTATTTTCAGGAACAGACTCTGGCCAGTGTTACGCCGTCCAGTATGGTTGAGCCCAGCTTGGCACCGCGACCCGTCAATCAGGAAGAATTGCGCATACTGGCCTCAAATATGCCTTCTCAATTTCAGCCCTTTGAAGGTTTGAGATTTCCACTCAGCTCGAATCAAGGCGCGTTCCGAACCGATCATAAAAATAAGGGGGAGCAATCGGCAGGGCGGCCAGCAGGCAAGAAACAGTTCATTCAAATGCCGGACCGTCTGGGACTCAGTTCGCGTCTGTCTCTTTATGATGCAAAGCGCCGTTTTGTGGTGGGAGAAGCTTCAGATGAGCAGATTTCCTATCGTCCGATTATGGTAAATAAGCAGATTGTAGGTTATTTGGGCTTAAAGCCGGTTTTAGATCAGGATGATGCTTTAAGTATTAATTTCTTTAGTAATCAGAAGCGTTACCTATTTTTGGTTTATGGTTTAAGTATTCTTGCCAGTCTGATTGCAGCGTTGTTGTTGGCGACTTATTTTAAAAAACCGATCCAGCGTTTACTTAATGGTACCCGTGAACTGACCCGAGGTAATTATCAGCATCAGGTCAAAGTAAAACGTAATGATGAACTCGGTGATTTATCCAGTGAATTGAATCAGTTAGCAGTGATTCTGGATCAGCATGAAACATCGCGCCGTCAATGGGTGGCAGATACCTCGCATGAGCTGAAAACACCGCTTGCAGTCTTGCAGGCTCAGATTGAAGCCATGCAGGATGGAATCCGTAAACCAACACCGGAACATTTTGCCTCGATGCTAGGTCAGGTGACGAGCCTGAAAAAGCTGACTCAAGATCTGGCTGCGCTGGCACAGGCTGATTCACAGCAGTTGCAATTCTATTGTGCCACGGTCAATCCTTGGGAAGTGGTACAGCAGGAACTGATGAGCTTCCAGCCAAAATTTGAACAGGCGAAGCTGAGTGTGACTGTCGAAGGCGAGGGGGCAGAACTGGAACTGGATTTGGATCGCTTTAAACAGATTGTGGGCAATCTGCTCAGTAACAGTATTCGCTATACTGAAGCCGGTGGGCAGGTGCATATCCATACGGAGCAGGATGACAGCTCGTGGACTTTATATATTGATGACAGTCCATTTGGTTTGACAGATGAGCAACTGGCCCGGATTGGAGAGCGTTTCTATCGGGTTGATGATTCGCGTACCCGGGCCACTGGCGGAACAGGACTCGGTCTGGCGCTATCATGTAAAATTACTCAAGCAATGGGCGGCAGCCTTAGCTTTGCACATTCACCGCTGGGTGGTTTGCGCTGCAAGCTCAGCTTTCCCAAACAAATGAAATCTTAAAGGAAATAAATTCATGAAACATATCATGCTGGTTGAAGATGAAATCGAACTTGCACAGCTGGTGCGAGACTATCTGGAAGCTGCTGGTTTTGAGGTCAGTATGTTTCATGATGGGCAGGAAGCATATAACAGTTTTATCCAGCGTAAACCCAACCTGATGATTCTGGATCTGATGGTGCCGCGTATGGATGGCCTGACGATTTGTCGTAAGGTGCGTGAGCAATCGGATCTGCCTATTATTATGGTGACCGCGCGGACTGAAGAAATTGACCGGGTACTGGGCCTGAATATGGGCGCAGATGATTATATCTGTAAGCCGTTTAGCCCGAAAGAACTCGTGGCGCGTGTACAGGCTGTACTTCGCCGTCTGGACCGTAAGGCGGAGCCGGAAAGTAATGACCTGTTCCGTATGGATAAGTCACAGCAGCGTATCTGGTATCAGCAAAAAGCCTTGAATCTGACCCCAACCGAGTTCCGTTTACTGGAACTGTTCCTGGAACATGTCGGTCAGGTCTATTCACGCGCACAGTTGCTGGATCATATTAATCCGGACAGTTTTGATGTCGCAGACCGGGTGATTGACAGTCATATCAAAAATCTGCGCCGTAAAATTTCGGATGCTGCGGAAACCGGTAACCGTCATGAGTGGATTCAGGCGGTGTACGGGGTGGGTTACCGTTTTGAATATCCTGAGGACTAATTTTCAAGCCTGTTAAAGAAAAGCGAATAGACTGGGGGTATTCGCTTTTTTATGATGAGCAGAAAAAGTTGAGATGTATTGATGAACCTCATAATCCGACTGGAACAGGCTGAAGATATTCAGAAGATTGCAGAGCTGACTCAGGCGGCCTTTGAACATGTAGAGTATTCAAGCCACACTGAAAATTTTATTGTGAATGCACTGCGTAAAAGAAATAAGCTCACTGTTTCATTGGTCGCCACAGATGCTTGGCAAATTGTGGGACATGTGGCGATTTCGCCTGTACGATTATCCTCAGGAGATCAGGGCTGGTATGGCTTAGGCCCAATTTCAGTTTTACCATCTCGTCAAGGCTTAGGTATTGGCTCAGCATTGATAAATGCGGCTTTGAAGCAATTAAAAACCCGCAATGCTCAAGGATGTGTGCTATTGGGTGATCCAGCGTATTATGCACATTTTGGATTTAAAGCGATTAAAGATTTGAGGTTGGCAGATGTGCCAGCCGAATATTTTCAGGCGATCAGTTTTGTTGGGTATTTTCCCCAAGGAGAGGTATTCTATGACGAAGCATTTAATGCTGCACAATAAGTATCAATTGAGTTTGAGTATGTCCTTTCGGTCTTTTTTGCTCCATGGCGCTGGCATGCGACGCTTTGCTCATCTGTAAGTTCCTTTAAAATGGTTTTTCCATACTCTATGGAACCATTACATAAGCCGTTGCTCAATACCATTCACCGGTTAATAGAATAGTTTCTATTGTTCCAATCTTATTTTTCTACTTAAAGACACAGTGGTTTTTAGGCAAGGGTACGTCAGTCATTCGCTAGAAATAAATCAAAAAAAGCTGTGGGGAATGCTTAAACTATCCACAGCTTTGAATCGGGTTGTGAAGAAATTATGATGAACAGCTGACCATGACTTCTGGTACATCGCTTGGTAAGGGAGCTAAATCTTCAGCTTGTTCTAGGTCTGGCTGTTTTAAATAAGGCTGGCTTAAAAGTTTAAATAGCCGATCGACTTCGGAAAAGTCATCCCGCTCCGCCAGTTCAATGGCTTTCTGTGCCATATGGTTGCGCAGAATATAATGCGGATTGGCGTGCGCCATTGCGCCATCCAATTCTGCAAGATTTTGATGTTCGCGGATCATGTCATATTGGCTTAAAAAGCTTTCAAATTGACGGCGATCCAGACAATCATCCTTGATCGCGTCATATTCCCTATTTTGCAGGCGAAGGAAGCTTTGGGTGTAATCCAGTTGCTCACTTTGCAAAATTCGTAAAAATGCCATGGCACAGTCAAAACTGTCTTTATGAAAACTAGGCAGGCCCATTTTCTGGTTTAAGCCATTCCGATAATGTTCAAGGAAGGTCGGTTCATAATGTTCCAGACATTCGGCCAGATCCTGTTTCCATTGTTCTTTGTCATAATTTTCAGGACACAGCGCAACCAGATTATTCAGCCACATCCACAGATTCCAGTGGCCAATGCTTGGCTGTTGCTGATAGGTATAACGGCCCTGATAATCTGAATGGTTGTTAATCCAGTTAGGGCGGAAACGCTCCATAAATCCATACGGACCAAAGTCCAGGGTGGAACCGGTAATATTCAGGTTATCGGTGTTCATTACTCCATGTGCGAATCCAAGCAGTTGCCATTGGGCAATCATTAGAGCCGTACGCTGGATAACCTGGCTGGCAAAAGCCAGAATCGGTTGTTCAGCTTGCAGACATTCAGGATAATGCCATTCGATACATTTCTGGGTAAATTCAGGCAGTAACTCAGGCTGATATTGATTGATCCATTCGAAATGCCCGAAACGGATATGGCAATCTGAAGTCCGCAGTAACATGGCACCAGGCTCCAGTTTTTCCCGCTGCACGCCTTGAGCCGAAGAGGTAAAACCGACGGCATTACTCGATGCAACCCCTAAACAATTTAAAGCATGTCCTGCCAGATACTCCCGAATCACTGAACGCAGTACAGCGCGGCCATCTCCCATACGTGAATAAGGGGTGGCCCCCGCTCCCTTTAAATGCAGGTCAATGGTCTGACCCTGCTGATCTAAAATCTGTGCGATCAGCAGACCTCGTCCATCGCCTAACTGTCCGGCCCACTGGCCGAACTGGTGTCCGGCATAGACCATAGCCAAGGGTTCAAATTCGGCAAAAGTTTTTTGACCACTACAAATCTCGACCCATTGTGCTTTATCCTCTTCAGACCATTGCAACTGTTCTGCGAGTGCAGCATTAAAATGTCCTGCTTTGGCACCTTTAAGTGGTAAAGGCATTTGCTGGTGATAGAGACGGGCAGGGAGCTGAGGATAACGGGAATTAAAATGCATAAGGTACAGGATAATGAAATAATTAAGATCAATATAACAAAGAACCCTGTTTAAAACTGTTGTAAAAAGCAAGTATGCGTAAGAGAAAGTTGAATCAAAAAAGCTTCTTTGAAAGCTTGGAAGTGGGAAATGCTGCTCAGTGTAGAGTAGGTAAAACTTCTGTCTGAAAAGTTATGATACTAGAATTGGTTTTAAAAGCTTGTCGAGAATTACTGTAGCCCCCCACAATATTTAAAACTTACAGTTTTCCAGCTCTAAGCACAAACCTGTAATGCGCATGCCATATTTGCCATACTCAGCTTAATTTAAAGCTCCAGGTTTAAAATCAGAGAATGATCCTTAAAAAAACGAAGGAGCTTATTTCTAAACTCCTTCATCGAATTGTATCGCCCTAAACAGGACAATTAATAAAATTACTGTGACACCGGCGCTTTCTTTAAATTACGCACCAACAGATTCAGGGTCTCACGATGGTGGGAAAGACGCTGTTCCACCAGCTGGAATTCAACTTTCAGCTTGTCATCCATCTGGTGAATTTTCTCTGCCATAGCAGCCCTTTTGATCTGGATTTCCTGTTCTTTCAATTTGGCCCAGTCATTTAAGGTGTGGGTAAATGCTTCATATTCCAGAGCAATTTTGCTTTTGACATTGGCCATATCTTCAGTCACGTTATGACCATATACTGCCAGATCCTGTTCGGCATATTTGAACCGCATCGCCAGTTCTGCTTTTTTGATATTAAAACTCGGAATACGGCGCAGATTTTTTGCCAGTCCCAGTTTTGAACAGCTCCAGATCAGCCATTTGGTCGGATCATACTGCCACCATTTCACGCCATTACGATAATCGTACTGGAAAATGTGATGATAGTTATGATAACCCTCACCCCAGGTCGCAATTGCCAGCCAGAAGTTGTCACGCGCCGTATTTTCATCGGTATATGGGCGTGAACCCCACATGTGGCACAACGAGTTGATAAAGAACGTTACGTGATGGCTTAGAATCAGCCGCACCAGACCACCCAGTAGCAATACGCCCCAGACATCCCCCACAGCCCAGCCAATTGGCAGCAGGATGGCAGCATGGACTGCAATTACCAGAGGGACATAATATTTGTGCTGGAACATCACCACTTTATCATTCAGCAAATCAGGTGCGTTTTTATAGTTCGGTTCCGCGGCAGGATAATCACGAAGCATCCAGCCTAGGTGTGCATACCAGAAACCGTTGTTAATAGAATAGGGATCTTTTTCCACATCATCCACATGGCGGTGATGGGTACGATGACCAGAACCCCAGTACAAAATACTGTTCTGTACGGCAAAGGTTCCCATAATCATCAGAATGATTTTTAAAGGCAAGGTGGCCTCATAAGCACGATGTGCCCAAAGACGATGGTATCCCGCTGTAATACCCAGGCTACTCACGCCCAGTAGAACAAACATGCTGATCCAAGCGGCAAGGCTGAAATCATGGTGATACGCATATAAGGGAATTGCGATCACAGCGACAATGGGCAAAACCACCAAAGCAAAGACTGCGACCCAATTAATTGGGGCTTGAGGTAGGGGAGCATTCATCTCCAACAGCACTCCTGGAACCTGGGAAGGTATAACAAAAAGCAGAGACTACTGCCTGATTTAACAGCAGCAAACTGGTTCATCTTAGCACGCCCCCTGAACCATCACTAGCATTATTGTACAATTGTATTGTACTGGCCGGTAACAGGATAATGAGGGTCTTGCAGGTGGTTTTTCTCGTCAGAAGTGCATCTTATCTTAGAATAAGTATATAATATTTATGAATATTATTAATCTGTCTATGGGGTTAAAACACTTTAAGTGAATGTTGGCTTTTGATCCTGAATTCACAGATATAAGACAGGGGGAAAAGAAAATATAACCCGATTTTTGGAAATTTTTATTCTAAAAATAAGATGGATAAACCTGAATCAAAAAGCAGCGTAATATTACATTTTAAAGTTGTTGCATCATTAATTTGGGATAATCAGTAATCAGACCTTGAACGCCCCAGTCGCGTAACTCTTTGGCACGGGTCACATCATTGACCGTCCACACGCTAATGCTAAGAGCTGCGGCCTGAGTGGTCTGAATAATGTCTTTGCTGGCTAATTCATCCATCCAGCCAATCTGACAGCAGCCCAGTTGCAGTGCCTGATCAATCGCCAGATATTTCACATCTGTTTCGACTAAAAGGCCGCGTTTTAAACGGGATTTTTGTTGTTGCAGGGCTTGATGAATTTTGAAGTCAAAACTGGTGATGACGACAGACTGTTCAAAGCCTTGCAATTGCTGTTCGAGTTCAGTGGTAATTTTTTCAGCGTCCGCTTCAGAGGCCACACTTTTGACTTCAACTTCAATATGATCGAAATTCTGAATGATCGTTAAGGTCTGATCCAGCAGAGGCGTGGCTTCAACCTTATGCCATTCTGACCAGCTAACGGCATGGTTATATAAGGACAGATCCTGACGGCTACACTCATAGAGCGGTTTTTGTAAACCGGTGGTGCGCACAAAGTCATCATCATGCATGATGATCAGTGCATTGTCCTTCAGCTGGCGTACATCAAACTCGACCGCGCTAATTCCAATATCCTGAATGTACTGAAAACCGCCAAGCGTGTTTTCTGGTGCTTCGCCACGCGCACCGCGATGACCAATTATGCGCATAGACTGCTCATAAATTGAGAAGGTGAATTCATTATAGGTGTGCGATGTGACAAAAAAATGATAAGCCCTATTGTCGTCAGATGCTGTGTAAATTCAAGCTACATCTGACGCGTATTTTTAGATGCTAAACTGAAATATAATTTTACTTTTCGATGCTGTCATTGATGTTTTTCTGCCACAGAACCTCTGAGCCGCCTTCAGCACGCTGCCAGGTACGTGAGGCCACAAACAGCCAGTCAGAGAGACGATTTAGTAATTGTAGCGAAGCCGCTTGAATATTCTGGTCACGGGAGTGAACCGACATTACGCTGCGTTCTGCACGGCGACATACCGCACGAGCCTGATGGGCAAAACTGCAGACCAAACTACCCGCAGGCAAAATAAAGTCTTTCAGCATCGGTAAGGCTTCATTCATGCGGTCAATGTCATTTTCTAGAAATTCAATGGCAACGGGTTGTACCAGATTAAAGTTGGGAATGCAGACTTCACCCCCCAGATCGAACAGCCAGTGCTGGATCAGACTCAGGGATTTATCCCAAGTGGCTTTATCTTCAATTGAACTTATGGAAATTTGTGCGCGTAATACCCCAATAATTGCATTCAGCTCATCCACATCCCCTAGTGCAGTGATGCGTAAATCATCTTTAGCCACACGTGAGCCATCGCCCAGTCCTGTGGTGCCTGAATCGCCGGTGCGGGTATAGATTTTACTTAAACGGTGGCCCATGATAGATCCTAAAATAATTAAATGCGGTAAAAAAAAGAATCATGCCATAGGCATGACATGATTCTCAAAAGTATTTATTTAAACTGTTGTGAACTTAATATTTGAAAGTAACACCAGCAGAGGCGAGTCGGCCACCGTTGATATAAAACTCATCCTCATAATAATTGGAGGTTTTAAATTTCACATCACCTACGTTTTTGATATTGGTAAATAACTTAATATTAGGATTAAGATTCCAATAGCCATTTAGGTCTACAGTTGCATATCCGGGAACTTCTTCCGAATCAGCAACATTAGAGATTTTAGAGGTAGATTTTGCGATGAGTGTGGCGCTTAAACCATACAAACTATTTTCTAATCCAATCGTTGTTGAAAGTGATTGACGAGGGCGTCGAATAAGTTCTAAGCCAGTATCCTTATTTTCAGTTCTAACATAAGCATACTCGCCAATTATAAAGAAATCATCTTTTTGCCATGTTAAGCCGAATTCGCCACCTTGCATTTGGGCTTTTCTAATATTGTCATAGGTCTTATCTTTCTTCCCTACTTCGATCAGGCGAGTATCAATTAGGTTATCAACCTGAGTTTCATAGAGTGCTGCGTTTAAAGATAAACTATTTGTGAGCTGATGATCTAAACCGATTTCATACGAAATACTTTCTTCAGGTTTTAGGTCAGGATTTCCGTAAGTACCTCCCCAAGTTGCATTATCGTAAGAATAGTAAAGTTGGTTACCTGTAGGTGCTTTAAAACCAGTTCCGATATTGCTGTAAATACTAGTTTTAGCATTTAGATTATATCGACCTGCAAGTTGACCTACAATATGGCTACCAAATTCATCATGATCCTCTAGGCGTAAACCAGCTTGTGTATGAATTTTATTGGTATCGTAATTATGTTGCACATAATATCCAATACTGTCTAAATCCTGTTTTTGCCCCAAGATTGAATAACTTTCAATATTCGCCTGGTTTAAACTGGCCCCTAAAAGAAGATGCTGTGTGTTAGATAATCTCCATTTTGCACTTAAATCAGCTTCATCACGTTCAGTGTTAAATAGATAGCTATTTCCGGCTCCTAATAATTCATCTTTGAAGTTGGAGTATTGTCCATTCAGTAAAAGGTTCGGTGAAACTTCAGCACTTGCTTTAGCAATAAGGACTTGGTTTAAAAAATCTTGTGAGCCGCCATAGTAAATATTAGTTCCTTCATTCTCACTAAAACTAAGACTTGCACTATATTTCTCTTTATTGAGGCCTAATTTAGCACTATAGCCTTTCTGATCGTATCCCGCGTTTACTTTAACTTTGTTCGTTACAGGTGTGCCATCGCTTTCAAGACGCTGACCTTTAATTTGAGCATATAAACCTGACTGATCTACAAAATCTGCACCAATAATAGATTTATAGGTATGATTTTCACCAATTTCATTGGTTAATGATATCCCTGTTTTTTTAGGTGTAGCAGAAATGATATTAATCACACCACCAATTGCATCTGTACCGTATTGAACTGATGCAGGCCCTCTTAATACTTCAATACCTTGAATATCACTTAAATCTACGTAAGGAATATTAGAGCCGCCATCTAGAGCTGTATTCAAGCTTACGCCATCTTTTAAAAATAACAGGTGTTTTGAATCTGTCCCACGAAGAAATGCAGATGTCGTTTGACCAATACCACCTGATTGTACAATGTTAATAGATGCTTCTTTATTCAGTAGAGAACCTAAATCAGCAATAGGAGATTGTTGAATTTGCTGTTCATTGATAACTGAGATCCGCGCCGGTACATTTTCAATTTTTTCTTCTGAACGGGTTGCCGTCACCACAATGGTATCTAAAGATGCTTGTGCAATTTTTTGCTCGGCAGCAGACACAGATGAAGTAAAACCCAACGCAAGCGCGATTGCACCTACCAAGGCAGTAGGTTGAAATTGAATAGACATGAAATGTGCTCCATACATTCACTCCCCGTGAATGATTGAGTTAAAGAACACAACAAGCAGGTATCCGGACTTAAATGCAGTATTTCGCTACTTACTTATCCACCTTCCCACATCGAATATGCAGTGGCGTAAATCAACAGGATTTATAAAGATAAGCTTTTCATTTTTTACCGTTGCGGGGGCAGTGCTGGATTTACACCAGCTTCCCTAAAGCGAAAGGCTTTGACTTGTTGCAAGTTGTGCGCAGTATAAAGTTGGACACAGATTTAAACAATCTGAATTGAGAATAATCCGTATGAACTTTACGCAAGTTTAAAAATTTGCATTACAATGATTCGCCCCAATCTCATAGATCGGCTATGACATGGGCAGATGTAGAGCCAAAAAACGATGCGAACCCGTGCCAAAATTTGTGGAATTACCCGTGCTGAAGATGTACACGCCGTTGTTCGGGCCGGTGCCGATGCAATCGGATTTGTGTTCTATCCGCCGAGTCCGCGCAGTGTGACAGTGGCGCAGGCAGAAGCTCTCATCCAGGCCGTACCCGCCTATGTACAGGTGGTTGGGCTATTTGTGAACAGTACGCTTGAAGAAATTCAGCTTCTTTTAAAAACCGTGCCGCTGGATATCCTGCAATTTCATGGTGACGAAACACCTGAACAGTGCCAAAGTATGGCACAGGCTGTAAGTCGGCGTTGGTACAAGGCCATTCAGGTCAAACCTGAGCTGGATATCGTTGCAGAAATTCAACGCTACCAGAAGGCAGGGGCTAATGCCGTGCTGTTAGACGCATGGCATCCTGAACTAAAAGGTGGCACCGGGCACAGCTTTGACTGGAACACATTTCCCCAACTCAATATTCCTTTGATCTTGGCAGGGGGGTTAAATCCTGACAATATCGAACAGGCAATTCTCACCACACATGCGTATGCGGTGGACGTGAGCGGCGGTGTCGAGTCCGCAAAAGGTATTAAAGACCAACAACTCATCGAACGCTTTATGCAAGGAGTCCTACGTGGATCAGCAAAATAATGTGATTGACTATACCCAATTCCCGGATGAACGCGGGCATTTCGGTATTCATGGCGGGCGTTTTGTGTCAGAAACTCTTATGGCAGCTCTGGAAGACCTGGAGAAGCTGTATTTCCGTATGAAAAATGACGAACAGTTTTTGGCAGAATTCGACCGTGACCTCGCTTACTACGTAGGTCGTCCAAGTCCGCTTTATCATGCTGAACGATGGTCGAAAGAGTTGGGTGGTGCGCAAATTTACTTGAAACGTGAAGACTTAAACCATACAGGTTCGCATAAAGTTAATAACACAATTGGTCAGGCGCTGCTGGCAAAACTGTCTGGTAAAAAACGAATTATTGCCGAAACAGGTGCGGGCCAGCATGGGGTGGCAACCGCAACAATTGCTGCACGTTTGGGCCTTGAATGTGTGGTTTTTATGGGTGCAGAAGACGTGAAACGTCAGGCGATGAACGTCTATCGGATGCGTCTGCTCGGTGCGACTGTAGTACCGGTGGAAAGCGGCTCTAAAACCCTGAAAGATGCCATGAATGAAGCCATGCGTGACTGGGTGACCAATGTGGATTCAACTTATTATGTGATTGGTACGGTGGCAGGCCCACATCCGTATCCGCAGCTGGTTCGTGATTTCCAGTCGATTATCGGTCGTGAAGCACGCCGTCAGATTCAGGAACAGGCTGGCCGTTTACCGGATGCACTGGTGGCCTGTGTGGGTGGTGGTTCAAATGCGATGGGCCTATTCTATCCGTTCTTGAACGATCAAGATGTGAAAATGTATGGTGTTGAAGCAGCAGGCTATGGCATTGAATCCGGCAAGCATTCTGCACCTTTAAATGCAGGTCATGTCGGAGTATTGCATGGTAACCGGACTTATTTAATGTCTGATGATCAAGGTCAGATTATTGAAACCCATTCAATTTCTGCGGGGCTGGATTATCCGGGCGTGGGGCCTGAGCATAGCTTCCTGAAAGATATGCACCGTGTCAATTATATGCCGATTAATGATCAGGAAGCTTTACAGGGTTTCCGTGATTTGACCAAAATTGAAGGTATTATTCCTGCGCTGGAAAGCTCGCATGCAATGGCTTATGTGACCAAACTTGCTCCAGCGATGGATAAGGATCAGATCATTATTGCGACGGTCTCGGGCCGTGGAGATAAGGACTTGATGACGGTCGCGCGTATTGATGGTGTAGAAATGGTAGAAATGTAATCGGACTTTGAACTGTCTTATTTCAACCTGAGAAACTTACACGATTTTCATCGTTGAGCTTATTAGTCCTTCTCTGATAACTTTCCGAGAAGGACAGCATAGACTCTAGTCAACTTGAAACAGCACCTGAGAATTGCAGGTGCTGTCTCATTTAAAGACAGCATAAAGTAAAGCAAGAAGCGGCTATCAATAGCCGCTTCTTGCTTGTAATGCTTCTCCGCTTTCACCAAGAGAAAAATGACGGATTAATGTGCTTCATCCCAGTTTTTGCCCTTACCGACTTCAACTACGAGCGGCACAGAGATTTCAATCACCGATTGCATGATCTCAGCCAGTTTTGGGGCCAGCTCATCAGCAATGGCTTCATCGACCTCAAATACCAGTTCGTCATGCACTTGTAGCAGCATTTTAGCCTGATCTTTAGGCAGAATTTTGTCGACTTCGACCATGGCTATTTTAATAATATCGGCTGCCGAGCCCTGTAAAGGCGCATTAATAGCAGCACGTTCTGCGGCCTTGCGTACCATCATGTTACGCGCATCAATGTCCGGAGTATATAAACGGCGTCCAAGAATGGTTTCAACAAAGCCTTGTTCCAGAGCAACCTGACGGGTGCGCTGCATATATTCATAAATTCCCGGGTAACGACGGAAATACTGTTTGATATATTCCTGTGATTCCTGACGGGTAAAGCCGAGCTGGCGCGTCAGGCCAAATTCAGACATGCCATATAACAGGCCGAAGTTAACAGCCTTGGCCTGACGACGCTGGTCACTGCTGACCTCTTCGAGTGGAATACCCAGAACTTCGGCAGCAGTACGGCGGTGTACGTCCTGTCCATGAATAAAGGCATCGACCAGCGCATCATCCTGAGACAGATGTGCCATCAGGCGTAACTCGATTTGTGAATAGTCGGCTGCCAGCAGGACACGACCTTCGGGTGCAATAAAGGCTTTACGGATTTGACGGCCGATTTCGGTACGAATCGGAATGTTTTGCAGGTTCGGATCGGTTGAAGATAGACGGCCAGTCGCAGTGAGTGCCTGATGATAACTGGTATGGACGCGATGTGAGCTATTATTGACCTGCTTTAACAGGCCATCGGTATAAGTGCTTTTTAGTTTGGACAGACCGCGATACTCCAGAATCAGTTCGGCAATTGGATGTTCCAGTTTTTCTAAAACGCTTTCACTGGTGCTGTATTGTCCGGTCGCGGTCTTTTTACCGCCTTTTAAACCCAGTTTTTCAAATAAAACTTCACCGACCTGTTTCGGAGAGCTGACATTAAACGCTTCACCGGCCATTTCTGAGATCTGGTTTTCTAAGGCTTGCATGGTTTTAGAAAAATCGCAGCTCAACTGATCCAGAAAGCCGAGGTCAAGCTGAATCCCGTTTTCTTCCATACTGGTCAGGACGCGTGCTACCGGCATTTCAATATTGTGCAGAAGATTGACCAGTTCCGGATAGGCTTGCAGTTTCGCACTTAAAACTTCATAAAGTCGATAGGTTACATGCGCATCTTCTGCGGCATAGTGCGTTGCAGTCTCAATCTCAATCTGGTTAAAGGTTTTCTGTTTGGCACCTTTACCGGCCACCTGTTCATAGGTGGTGGTTAAATGGCTTAAATAAAGACGTGCGACATCATCCATGCCATGCCGGGTTGCAACCGAGTTAAGGACATAAGAGGCGAGCATGGTATCAAAATACCAGCCTGCTAAATGAATACCGTGATTCTCCAGTACATGTGCATCGTATTTCAGATGATGGCCAATTTTCTGAATCGCCTCATCTTCCAGAATCGGTTTGAGCTGCGCCAGAATATCTTCACGATTGAGCTGTTCAGGCACACCTTCATAATCATGTGCCAGCGGGATGTAATAGGCATTTTCTGCATCAAAAGCCACCGAGAAACCAACAATTCGTGCCACGCGATAATCCAGACTGGTGGTTTCGGTATCAAAAGCAAAGCGTTTTTCTGTGCTGAGACGCTCCAATAGCTGGTCCCAGTCGTCCTGATTTAAAACTGTATGATAGGTCGCCTTACCGAGCTGGTCATTCTCACTACTGAGCGTTGCTTGCTGGTCATCCACCTCTTCAGGCTCAGAGGCGGCTTTGGCAGTTATAGATTGGGCCGCCTGTTTATAATTGCGGTTATTCGGGTTATGAGGATGATCCAGCGACTGTAACTGATTACGGAATTCCAGCTCGGTATACAGATTGCGTAAAGCTTCAACATTCGGTTCTTGCAGCTTCAGGTCCTCATAGCCAAAACTCAAATCCAGATCGCAAATAATACTGGCCAGTTGATGATCCAGAGTGATGCCCTCGACATTGTCTTTAATATTCTGGCCGACTTTCCCTTTGATCTTGTCGACATTTTCCAGAATGCTACCGATGCAGCCATATTCAGTCAGCAGTTTGGCAGCAGTTTTGGCACCCACTCCCGGCACACCTTTAATGCCATCCGAGGCATCACCCATCAGGGTCAGATAGTCAATGATCTGGTTGGGCCACACGCCAAACTTTTCAAAAACCCCATCGACATCCATTGGTTTTTCTTTAAAGCTGTCTTCCAGGGTCACTTTGTCGGTCACCAGCTGGGCCATATCTTTATCACCGGTAGAAATCAGTACCTGATGGCCCAGCGCTTCGGCACGTTTGGCCAAGGTACCAATGATGTCATCTGCCTCAGCGCCCGGCAACATATGCAAGGGAATGCCCAAGGCACGGATCAGGGCATGTAAATACGGGATCTGCTGAGATAATTCTTCTGGCATGCTGGGACGGTCACCCTTATAAATCGGTGACAGTTCATGGCGGAAGGTCGGTTCTGGTGTATCGAAGATCACAGCCATATAAGTCGGCTGGGTACGGCGCATCAGTTTTTGAATGGCAGAAATCGCACCACGAATTGCATTGGTGTGCAGACCGGTTGACGTGGTTAATGGTGGTACTGCGTGAAAGGCACGAAATAAAAAGTAAGAGCCATCGACCAAGACAAATGGTGGCATGTAATCAATTCCTTATTCAAAAAACTGCTTTATTGTACGTGATTTTTACTGCACTCGCTGAGGCAAGTCCCGTTCCACAGCTTAGCGAATATCGGGTGAAGATGAAATAAGCAGTGCCAGCTGTTGTATGATGGAAAAGTTCAGGAGAGAGAGAATGATAAGAATGACAACAGGACAAAATGAGTTGCGTATGATCTGGCTGATTAGCCTTCTTATCATTGGGGTCAGTGCTTGGTATCTGGACTTGCAGATCGTTACTTATTTATCTGGCTTGGGCTTTTTGATCAGCGTGATGCAATATATCAGTGCGGTGGAAACCCCAGTAAGTGATATGGCCAGTCCGGCGCAGCGTATTGTTCCGGCCAACTCTAAAGTTCCACTATATATCTCTTCTATTATCGCGATTGTGGGTGGGGTGAGCGAACTCAACTGGTTAATGGGCATCGGGGTAACTGCCTGGATTTTCTTTCTCTTGCGCTGGCTGCAACGTCTGGAACGGAGTGTCCTTCAGCTACAAGCGCGCTATCCATCTGCAAAGCAGGCTCAGCCAAACAGCATGCCGGAAGATATGGCAGAACCGGTAAGGGAGTCATCTATTTCGGAACAGCCACAGCTTATTGAACAAATCCAGCACTGGATTTTTCGTGGTAATCCGGTGTTAAAAGCTGCAATTACCATTCTGGTGATTGGCATTATTTTATTATTGCGTTTTGCGACAGAGCACTGGCAACTCAGCCTGGCGGTGAAATTAGCACTGGTGGCGCTGGCTGCCCTCATGGTGACCGGACTGGGCTATGCTTTAATGGTGAAAAACCGGAGTTTTGCTCTGGCACTGGAAGGCTTGGGGCTGGGTGCTTTGTTCCTGACCTTATTTTTTGCCTATTACAGTCTGGTGATTCCCAGCTTGGCGCTGGCCGCTCTGGTTTTTATGATTATTCTGGCGCTGACCCTCTACTTAAGCCTGAAACAGGACAGTATTGAACTGGCAGTGATGGCCTTATTTATAGCTTATCTGGCACCGTTTACCCTGCCAACTCGAGATGCCTCTGCGGTGGAGTTCATCAGCTATTATCTGCTGATCAATATCGGGGTATTGTTGCTGAGCAGTTTCAGGCCCTGGAAAATTCTGAACCAGATTGCTTTTTTGGTCACCGTCATGGTCGGTGGACTCTATAGCCTGATACATGGCACCACCCATGAACGCTATCGTATGACCGCTCTGATTCTGGCCCATAGCACAGTCTTTATCTGGCTGGGTTTTCGCTTTAGCCAGTTGCTGGCCAAGCAGGATCTGTCCCGTTTCCGCTTAAAGCCGGTACTTGATCTGGCCCTCATTTTCGCTGCCCCGATTACTGCCTATCTCTTTTTATACCTGATCCATTTTAATCAGCCTGAGCAGAAACTCTGGCAAGCCGGCTTAAGTCTGCTATTTGCTTTGGTCTTTGCCGTCTGTTGGCACTTGGTTCGTCATAGAGAAACGGTTCAGATCATTTCACAAAGCTATCTGAGCCTGATGCTGATTTTCCTGGCGCTGATTCCACCGATTTTATTGACAGAGCAGTGGAGCGTGGTGGGCTGGGCTGTTGAAGGACTACTCATCTATCTCTGGGCTCTGGAAAAAAATATCCGTGTCGCACATTACCTGAGCATGGGACTGTTGCTGATGGCAGGATTCAGTAGCCTATATTATCTGGTTGAGCTTAATCCGATACCTCGAGAGATCTACTGGATTCTGAGCGTCTGCTATGTGGCCGTGGTCTTTCTTAGCCAGCTCAAAGCCGAATACCGCCAGCAGCTGAATAGTTTCAGTATCAGCTTTCTAAGCCTACTCAGTTTTGCCGCAACCCTGATTCTCTTTGCCTTGCTAGAAGATGAGTTTGCTCAGGACTATGCCTATAGTTTGAGCTTGTTCAGTCTTACGCTTGGTTATGTCATTTTAAGTGAAATCGTCCAGCATAAACATCAGGCATGGGGCTGGTTATTGCCCAAATGGAGCGGGCTTACACCTTTAATGGTGATTGCGGTCATCTTGGCTGTGGATCATAGTCAGAATGCCGTACTGGTCTGGCAAAGTAATCTGGAACGTGGCGTATTTGGCCTCTCAGCGCTATTGCTGACTACGTTATGGCTAAGACCGATCAAGGGCATGGAGCTGTCTAAAGAGTGGATGAGTTTTGGTGGATTCAGCAGTTTGGCCTTGGCCAGCCTCTGTCTGATGCCGAGCATGCCTTATCTGAGTATGGTGATTTTACCGCTGGTTTTCTGGCTCTGGTGTTATAGGCAACCAGCAAATTCAGACTGGTGTTTGTTCTGGCAGAGTAAAAGCTGTCTGTTTCTGATGGGAGGGTGGTTACTGTGCTCACAACTTTTCAATCGGCAAGCTTTTGAATACTACTGGCTGCCGCTACTCAACCCATTTGATCTGATTAGCTTGGCGATGCTGGCCAGTTTTATCTGGATGCTGTTACAACAAATTCGGGCCGGACAGGACCGCGGCATGATGTCGGTGTTGATGGTACTGAGTCTGCTGTGGCTGTCGAGTTATATCGTTTTGCGCGCCTTGCATATGTATCTGCAAACACCCTTTAATAGTCTGGCGCTATGGAGCAATGCCACAGTCCAGCTGAGCCTGACCATTCTGTGGGTATTACTGGCATGGGTAACCATGTGGACTGCAACCTTAAAAAAACTTAAACCGATGTGGGTTCTAGGGGGCAGTATTTTGGTGATAGTCAGTTTGAAACTGGTGTTATTCGACCTGTCGCATACTGGTACGCTGACCCGGGTGATTTCTTTCCTGCTGGCTGGTGGAGTAATGTTATTCATTGCCTATATTGCACCGATGCCAGAGGGAGAAAAGATCTAAGAAGAGCTTCAAGATGGTTTAAGTAGTTCACCTCCTCCCTTGGTAAAAGGGAGGGGGTGGAACGACATTATTTTAAATACGGCTCTCTTTTTAACTCTTTTTCATTGGCATATTGGTCAATTTCTGCATTTTCCAGTGGGCGGGACAGCGGATGATCGACAAAGCCCATTTTCGGAACTGGAATCTCAATCTGGTTGTCGACAAAGCCGTTACGAATCCGTTCCTGCATTTCATCTCGTACTTGCAAATAATTTTCCTGCTGGCACCAAATGGCAAACAGCAATTCAATTGAAGATTCACGGAAGGCAGTCACTGTTACCGCCGGTTTCGGATCAGCCAGAACCAGCGGATATTTATTGGCAACATCAAGCAGTACTTCACGCACTTTAATAATGTCTTCATGAAAGTTAATTGCCAGAGTAATCGGAATGCGCCGGATCGGGAATTTGGACAGGTTCTGTACTGGAGCACGAATCAGCTGTTCATTCGGCAAACGCACATAAATATTGTCCTGGGTCAAAAGCTTGACCGAGAGCAAGTCAATAGAGATGACTTCACCTTCAATTGCATGTCCGCGAATTAAGGTAATCTGAATAGTGTCACCCACTTCAAAAGAGCCTTCACCAATCAGGAACAGTCCGCTGATCAGGTTGGAAGCAGACGTTTGTGAAGCAAAACCCAGAGCGACTGTTAAAATCCCCGCAGCACCCAGGAAGACACTCAGTTTAAAGCCGGCTTCTTTCAAACTGGCCATGATGAACAGCAAGAAGATGAAATAAAAAATCCCGCGCCGCCAGACCAGTTTCTGATGCGCATTGAAACGCATACCGATAGTGCGAATAAACGTATTGGAAACAAAACGTGCAATCAGAAAACCAATAAAACTTAATACCACTGCCACCAGAACCTCAGTCAGGCGCTCCGTATTAATATTGGTAAATACGGCCTTGAGACTGCTGGTGATTTCGGCTGGAAGACTCGAATTAGGCATCACACGCTCTTAGAAAAATGAATCAAACATATTAAATAAATTTCCCGCCGGATCACGCGGTGGATGTAAATAATTAACTTCGCCTGCATGGGGAGGAGTGCGGTTTTCCACCCGAATCCGCGGCGGACGGTCCAGTCCTTCATGCAATACTTTAATTTGAGATGTCCATAAGCGCCCCGTACTTTCACTATAAAAGAGTGGCAAGGCCAGAACGGGAACACTCATCCGGTCAAAACGCAGCTGCTGGTGACTGGTATTATGAAACTCAATTGGGGTGACAGCCCGAAACGCACGGGGACGTAATTGCTTCAGTTCAGTCCGGCCATCGACCGCGGTAGCATAACAAATTTCACCCGAGCGATGATTCGGTCCGAACCAGGTGTCTTTGGGTAGAATTACTGGAAGATCAAAAATGGGTTCACGTTGACCTTCAACAAAACCGGCAATCCAAAGCGGGGTACTGATATATAAAGTCCCGCGCTGACCGGCTGGAATATAAATCGGATCAACCGGTTTAATCACTACCGAGCGGTCAGCCAGGCGAGGCATCAGCTGCAGTTTGCTTTGAGTCAGCTTGAACATATAGCGTTCGATTTTGACCGGCGAAGGGAAGGCAAAATGTGGATCATCAATCTGATGCCACTGCTGCTCATAATCATACTGTACCGCAGGCCGGTAATATTCCAGACGCCACTCCTGCAAGCCGCGGGTCAGGCGGAACAGCAGGGAGCCGAATTGCCAAGCCTTAGATTCATTAATTTCAAAATTCTGCTCTCCCCACCACTGTATTTTGGGAGATGTTAAGCTATATTCCTCTTGATCTTGTGACAATCCTGGCTCCCTTTCTTGCTAAATCTTTGAAAACATACTTCACGCTGTCATATGCTTAGAGTACACTCAATTTAAATTTTTTCATCATTATTATAATCTGCAATGCAAGTACTGAAACAATTACAAATTCCATATAGTTTCGCCAAGCGTCATGGTGTGCTGTTGCGTTATGAGGGTGATCAGGCCTTCATTGTCCGCCGGGACAATACCTCCATGCTTGCATTGCAGGAAGCACGCCGTTTACTGGGACATCCTGCACATTATCTGCTGTATAGCGAGCAGGAGTTTAACCAGTTGTTGAGTGCCAGTTTTGCTGGCGACAGTGGCGAGTCGCAGCAGGTCGCAGCTGGCCTGGAAGACCATCCCGACTTACTCAGCTTGGCCGAATCGGTTCCGGAAGCTGAAGACCTGATGGATCAGGAAGATGATGCACCGATTGTCCGGCTGATTAATGCCTTATTGTCCGAAGCCATTCGGGTAGGTGCCTCGGATATCCATGTCGAATCATTTGAGAAAAGACTGTCTGTACGCCTGCGTGTCGATGGGCAGCTGCGCGAGATTGTCCAGCCACGCCGTGAACTGGCTCCTTTGCTGGTTTCCCGGATTAAAGTGATGGCCAAGCTGGATATTGCCGAAAAGCGCATTCCCCAAGATGGCCGTATTTCCTTACGTCTGGCAGGACGTGAAGTCGATGTTCGTGTCTCGACCTTGCCTTCGTCTTATGGTGAACGGGTGGTAATGCGTCTGCTGGATAAGCAGGCTGGCCGCCTCAATATGACCCATCTGGGCCTAATGAGTAAAGACTATGAGCGTTTAAAGACGCTGGTACATCGTCCGCATGGAATTATTCTGGTCACCGGGCCTACGGGTTCGGGTAAAACCACTACCTTATATGCCGCGCTGTCTGATCTGAATGATGGCTCTAAAAATATTCTGACCGCAGAAGATCCAGTAGAGTATCAGCTGGAAGGGATTGGTCAGACTCAGGTCAATACCAAAGTTGATATGACTTTTGCCAGGGCTTTAAAAGCCATGCTGCGTCAGGATCCTGATGTGGTGATGGTCGGCGAAATTCGTGATCTGGAAACTGCAGAAATTGCGGTACAGGCCTCGCTTACCGGTCATCTGGTACTTTCCACATTACATACCAATACTGCAATTGGTGCCGTGACCCGTCTCAAAGATATGGGCATCGAACCATTTTTATTATCCAGCTCTTTAATTGGGGTGGTAGCTCAGCGGTTGGTTCGGACTTTATGTCCGCACTGCGCGACCTGGCAAGCAGCAGATAGTTTTGAAAAAGGTCTGTTTGAAAATATTGAGCATCCACAGGAATTAAAATTACCGCAACCGCAAGGCTGTGAACGCTGTGGCAATACCGGTTTTAGCGGGCGTACCGCGATTTATGAAATTGTACCGGTAGATGACCATATGCGCCGTTTGATTCATGGCAATGCCGCAGAATATGAACTGGAAAATTATGCACGCCAGCAGTCTGGCTCCATTCGGGATGATGGCTTGCGTAAAGTCTTGGCAGGGAAAACCACGATTGAAGAAGTGCTGCGTGTTACCAATGAAGCGGCGGAGTCATGAAAATACGCTTCTTTGTTTTTTAGCATGCTTGAGGCTGTTAGAGCTCTGATATTCTCAAAATGCAATTTGCAGAGTCTGTGCCAAGAAAATGGGCACTCGTCCTTTCGCCATTAAGCCATAAATATGATGAGTGATAGTGATAAAACCCCAATAAAACCTTAACTTAAAAGGGTATTATCTATTATTTTGAATAGGGTTAATGGGCTATTGACCTAAATTAATCTATATTTCGATCAATTGCTTGTATTTAACCTTATGAGTATGAAAGGAAACTCTTTTTAAAAAACTTGTTTTCATGGGGGGCATTTTTATTGACCATCCTTGAAAATAATGAAAAACCGACTTGAGAACAAGCCGGTTTTTTTGAATGGTTGTACTATATTTCGCTAAAGAAACTTATGGATAGTCAATTTTATGGTTTATTTTCAAGCTTTCTTTCATCAATGTGCTGAATAAGTGGGCTAGAAAGAAAAGAGCGTCTAATAAATATTATTCCATATGACGCCCGTTAATTTAATCCACATCAACATCTATCCAGATGAATGGTGGCTTGAAAATCAAACAATCACATTTAATACCACATCAATATTACCACGGGTGGCATTTGAATAAGGGCAGACAATATGTGCTGCATCTACCAGTTTTTGAGCTTCAGCTCGGTCCATGCCTTCTAAATGAATGTTTAAGGTCACTTCAATACCAAAGCCTGTTGGAATCGGACCAATGCCTACATCGCCTTCAATATAGGCATCTTTACTGATATTAAGCTTGTCACGGTTCGCAACAAATTTCATTGCACCTAAAAAGCAGGCGGAATAACCTGCGGCAAACAGTTGTTCAGGGTTGGTGCCGCCACCTGGGCCGCCCATTTCTTTAGGCACCGCCAATTGTACATTCAGAATCTGATCATCGGTGGTGGCATGGCCATCACGACCACCGGTGGCTTTGGCATGTGCGGTATATACAGCTTTTTCTAATGACATGAGATGAATCCCTATTTATTTTAATAGAGCTTCTATACTCCCTAATTTCTGGCCAAGTATAAGAGGGATTTTGTTAATTTATGCAAGCAGTATGCAGTCAGGAGTTAAAACTCGCTTAGGAAAACTGCAATAATTTACGATGTTCGATAAGTGGCATGGCTTCCCGCACTTTGGCCTGTTCAGCCAGATCAAATTCGACCGTAATAATCTGTGCCCCTTCCGCATGTACCATATCCAGAAGTTGACCACGGCTATTTGCAGCTGCGCTATGCCCCCAGGTTTGACGTTTTTCGCCGTGCCATCCTTGCTGTGCTGCACCTAGAACCGTACATTGGGTGTCCATGCCGCGTGCCTGTAATAATAACTGCCAGTGCATTTGTCCGGTGGTATAGGTAAAAGCAGAAGGTGCAGTCAAAATATTTGCGCCTTGGGCACGCAGCTTCAGGGCAAGTTCAGGAAAGCGCAGGTCATAACAGACCATCAGGCCGATATTTCCAAAAGGTGTTTGAGCCACGACTAATTCATCACCGGGTTCAAAGAACCTGGATTCCTGGTAGCCACCGACTGCATCACCCACCTGTACATCAAACAGGTGAATCTTGTCATAACGGGCTTCAGTCCGCTCCGGGCTGATACAGAGACTTACAGTACGTACCCGGCCATCTTTAATCACAGAACCATCAGGACGATAAGGGCAGGGTAAAGTTCCTGCGACAATCCAGATCTGATATTGCTGAGCAAGCTGCTCCAGACGCTGCTGGATTGCTTCAAACTGGGCTGCAGTTTCGCGCTGCTTTCCTGCGGCGAAACAGACGAAATTTTCAGGAAAGACAATCAGCTCTGCCCCTTGGGCTTTACTCTGTTGAATTAATGACTCGATTACTGTGAAATTTTGTTCAATTTCATTTTGGGAATTCATTTGTGCAACAGAAACTAAAGTCATGGAGGCTCCTTATGGTCGGTTCATACCTTTTGTTCGGAAGTTTTATCTAAACTGTCTTGTTCTTTCTGTAACTGTTTGACCAGAGGTTCAAACATATTCTGGTTACTCTGATTTAGCTTCATTAAAGTCTTGTGGGCATCCAGAACAGTACTCAGCATCGCCTGATGGGTGATATGTTCTTCCATCAGGGCGCGCGTACATACATTTGAATCACCACAGTAATTCAGAATCACGAAAACCTGTCCCAAGCCCATACTATTGGCCAGAGTGGTAATATCCGAGTTGGTAGACAACATAACCGGCTGAATTTCATGGATTTGCTTGAGTTTCAGTCCTAACTTTGCCAAGACACCCAGTACAGTACTATCAATGAAGCTGGTTTCAGTCAGATCAACTATTGCACCAACCACGTTGTCTTGCTGTTCAAGTTTGTTCAGTAATTTATCTAGACTAATACAAGATTGAGCACGCACTTCGCCAATAAGCTTAAAAATATGCGTTCCATTCAAACTTGCATATTCAACATGACCTGTTGACATATAAATGCCATTTGCAGAGAAGGATATTAAATTATCCCATAGGGTACTTAGATACTCAAGTAGCCGAAAGTCCTGATTAAATTAAGTGCTTATAAAGCCTGTAAATATATTAGTCTGTGTTGATATTTCATAAATGGCTTGTGCTGTAAGCTAAAACTCAGCGGATGAGACATGAAACCAAGGGAATGAGGCTATTGCCAAGCTTCATAACGAAATTTGAGACAGTTTTTGCTGCATGACAAGCACAAAGCGTTGCTGTGTTTAAAGCGCAAGGATGAGTATATTTTCTGCTGCTATCTGGTGATGAGTGATTCATCTAGAATGACTAACTTTCCGGCCTGATGTTTTATATCAGCTAAAAAATCTTGCGAGAGCTATCTCTTGCGTCGCAAACATAGGCGAAGTATCGACAGACCCTATTACTTGACTCTTATAAAACTCAGGAAAGCAATATCATCAGCGACATGTTCTGGTATTTCAAGTGATTGATTTTTAAGGTGGTGTAGAAGGTGGGTAAACTGTTCGTTCAGGCCGCCTTCAAAAGGTTCCAGAGCTCCATCCGAGCAGATGAAAAAGCGAGCATTACGGCTTAAAATATATTCATATTCTTCGACTTCCAGCTCTTCGGTCAGTCCCAGAGGAAAACTGCTGGTTGTAAAAATTTTAGGTTCCTGGTTGGGCTCAAGGATAATCGGCGGTGGATAATGTCCTGCACTGGACCATTTTAAGACATGAGTTTCAAGGTTTAGCACTCCAGCAATCATGGTGATATGTTTTTCAATATTTTCCTGAACCAGCATGCCATTGAGCTTTTTGATCAGCTCGCGAGGTGTTTTGGAGCGGCCATGAAATGCAGCCATCCATGAGGTTAATAAACTGCTGGTGACACCATGTCCCGACACATCTGCCAGATAAAATAAGACCTCTTTATCGCTAATTTTCCAGTAATCATACCAGTCACCCGATAAATAGGCCGAAGGCTGAAAACAGGTCTCGACCTCATAATTAAGCAGTTCTATCGGATTGGGCAATAGGCGTTTTTGCAGTTCTGCGGCAGAAGGCAGATCACGGCTATCCTGATTGCGTTTATATTGAGCATCAATTTTTTGTAGAGCGGGAAGTGGTTGTTCCGGCAGTTGGTTCCAGATCCATCCAGCCAAAGCACCCTGTTGCCAAGCCTGTGCCAGCGCAGTCCCTTCATGTTCCAGAGCCAGGACAATCGTTGGAAGATTCCACTGATAATGCAAATAATCATGTACATCAGCAATTGCAATAATCGTAGCATCATACAGCTCATGGTCATCCGGCAGGATGACTTGAACATGCGGAAGTGTCTCAAGAACCTGGTCCAGATAGGGAATATCACGAGTGGGTTGAATGAAATACATAGAGAGATGATTCGATCTTAGGGCTGTCTACTTAAGGTGTACTATAACAAGCAAATTATGGCTAGCGCACAGATTTCGCTAACCATTTAATTAAAATATCAGACTTAGAAGAGTTCGTTGGTGGTGTTGAATTCAGACTCATTAAGAGACTCGTCTGCCGAACCTTCATCATCAAAGTCATCCTCGAGAAAGAGAGATTCTTGCTCGGTACCCTTCTTTTCTGCAATGGCATAGTTGGTTCGTTGCAAATAGATGTCACGAATCTGCGCATAACGATCACCTGTCAGCACACTTTCGACATCCAGATATTCGCTACGTGTATCAATACCGCGCCAGAACTGGTCGGCCCAGTACAAGCCATCGTGATCTTCCAGCATATATTTTTGTGGACGCGCTTGACTGTCGGCTAATATTCCAATCACGCCACGTACTGAACTTGGACCCAAAATAGGCAACATCAGATAAGGCCCAGAAGGAACACCGTAATATCCTAAGGTCGTTGCAAATTTTTCATCTTCATGAGTGAGACCTAAACGACGTGCAGGATCCGCCAGACCCAAAGTGGTCAAGGTGTTAATGGTAAAACGGCCTAAAGATTTTGCTGCGTGTGCTGGGCGGCCTTGGATCAATTGGTTAACCGCATTCCAAGGTTCGCCTAAATTACTGCGAAAATGGGTATAACTGCCACGAACCTCTTGAGGAAGCTTTTCTTTATACTGTACAGCTACCGGACGTACAATCGTACGGTCAATCGCATCATTAAATTGATATACCTTTCTGTTCCAGAATTGAAAAGGATCTTTTACTTCTTCTGCTTGAGCAGCAGTAGCATCTACTTTAAGCTGGCTTTGCAGATGATTGACCTTAGAAGAAATTTTGGCTCTTAAAGGGACTGTTGTAGAGGTGGTAGATTCACTTTCCACCTCAAGCTCAGTATTTTCCTCAGCTGCAAAAGATGAACTAGAGGCCAAAGCGAGTAAACATAGAGATAAGTAAATTGAGCGATGCATAAGGAAAATCCCGAGGCCTTTTTCTGAGTATGGTGGCATTGTTCAGCTAAAATAATAAACTGTATTGTCACGAATAGGAGGAATTTAAGCGAAATTGTATAGAAAATGAATTAAAACATCATAAATGGCTAAAAAAAAGACATGTAATTTAATTTTTTAAAAATAGGTGTTGCAAGCTCCCTGAAATACTGTAGAATGCACATCCATCGGTAGTGATGAAGATTAAAACTTGTTAAGAAACAAGGATTTAGCACAAGGTGTTAAATTTAAGTGTCTTGAATGGGTTTAAAAATAATTGGATTTGCTGGTTGACTTTCTACAAAGAAAGCGTAACATAGCCGACCTAGCTTGCTGCTGACGAAGCAGTAAGATGATCATTAAGAGATTATGAAGAACAACTTGTGTGGATTTTTACTGGTTGATTGATCGAAATATTATCATTGATTGATTGGTTTAAATTACT